>JACOSF010000032.1 GCA_016179005.1 Acidobacteriota bacterium
GAAATGCCGGAGCTGAAGGAGATCTTGGAGGAGACCTACGGCGTCATCCTGTATCAGGAACAGGTGATGCAGATTGCCAACCGGCTGGCGGGCTACTCGCTGGGCGAAGCGGACATCCTGCGCCGGGCGATGGGCAAGAAAAAGAAAGAGGAAATGGCCAAGCAGCGGGACAAGTTCATGGCCGGCTGCCTCGCGCACAAGGTCCCCGAGAAAAAAGGCGAAAAAATCTTCAACCTGATGGAGGAGTTCGCGGGATACGGCTTCAATAAATCGCACTCCTGTGCATACGCGCTGCTGGCTTACCAGGCGGCTTACTTGAAGACGCATTACCCGGTGGAATTCGTGGCGGCCATGCTGACGTCGGAAACCGGAAACATGGACAAGGTGGTGAAGTACATTCACGAGGCGCGCGGCGCGGGCATCACCGTCCTGCCGCCGGACGTCAATACGAGCGACCTGAACTTCACGCCGCGGGGCGAACAAATCCGCTTCGGACTCAGCGCGATCAAAAACGTCGGTGAAAACACGGTCAGGGGCATCCTGGAGGCGCGCGCGCGGCTCGGACGCTTCATATCGCTGTTCCAGTTCTGCGAGGAGATTGATTCGCGCCTGGTGAACCGGCGCGTGCTGGAAAGTCTGATCAAGTCCGGCGCCATGGATTCGCTGGGAGCGCGGCGGGCGCAATTAAGCGCGGTGATTGACCGGTCCATGGAGCGCGGCCAGCGCATGCAGCGGCAGGCGACGAGCGGCCAGCACGGGCTGTTCGGCAGCGGGCCGGCGCCGGCGCAGCCGTTTTCCGAAACGCTGCCGGACGTGGAAGAATGGCCGGAGGACGAGCTGCTGGCGGCGGAGTTTTCCACCATCGGGTTCTACATTTCGGGACACCCGCTGGCCAAGCACGCCGGGCGGCTGAAGGAATTGAACGTTACGGAACTGGCCGCACTGGAAGGGAAGAGCAACAACTCGGACGCCATGGTGGCAGGCATCGTAGTGGGGCTGCGCCCGATGCGCTCGAAGAAAGGCGGTCGCTGGGCCATCCTTTCGCTCCAGGACATGACCGGCAACGCGGAAGTGCTGGCCTTCCCGGAGGCGTTTGGACGGCTGGAGCACCTGCTGAAGTCGCACGCGCGGCTGTTGATCAAAGGACGGATCAGCGTGGAAGACGCGGGCACGCGCGTGATCCTCTCCGATGCGCGCCCGCTGGAGGATGTCACCGAGCCGGCGGCCAAGCTGCTGCGGGTGCGCGTGGACCTGACGAATGTTGATGAGGGCATCCTCGACCGGCTGGAAGAGATTTTCGATCGCAAGCCGGGGCCGTGCCGGGTGGCCTTCGAGTTGATGCAACCGGACGGCGCTGTGGCGGAGCTGGAAACCGACCGGCGGGTACGTCCAGACAAGGACCTGGTTTTGGAAATTCAGGAACTCTGCGGCGCTGACGCCGTGGAGCTCCTGCGCTAAGATACTCGATGCCCATGGACCCCATTCGCAAGAAACGGGAGATCGACCGCCTGGAGCAGGACGTCGAGGAATTGCGCCGCCTGGCCGCTCGAGGGTCGGAGGAGGAGGTGGAGCGGCTGCACCGCGAAGTCGAGGAGTTGAAGCGGGAGTTCTACCAGCACCTCGGCGCGTGGCAGCGGACGCAACTGGCGCGGCACGCGCACAGGCCGTACACCCTTGAATACGTCAACATGCTGTTCGAGGAGTGGAGCGAAATCCACGGCGACCGCAACTTTGCCGACGATCCGGCGATTGTGGCCGGGCTTGCACGATTCCACGGGCAGCCGTGCGCGGTGGTCGGGCACCAGAAAGGCCGCGACACCAAGCAGAAAGTCATTCGCAACTTCGGAATGCCCAAGCCGGAAGGTTACCGCAAGGCGCTGCGCGTGATGCAACTCGCCGCGAAGTACCGCCGGCCGATCTTCACGTTTGTGGACACGCCCGGCGCCTATCCCGGCATGGATGCGGAAGAACGCGGGCAGGCCGAAGCCATCGCGCGAAATTTGCGTGAGATGGCGCGGCTGCCGGTGCCCATCATCGTGACGATTACCGGAGAGGGCGGGTCCGGCGGCGCTCTGGCCATCGCCGTGGGCGACCGCGTCAACATGCTGGAGAATTCCATCTATTCGGTGATTTCGCCGGAGGGCTGCGCCTCGATCATGTGGCGCGACGCGGCGCGCGCCGAAGACGCCGCCAACGCCCTGCGCATCACTGCGCACGACCTCCTGAACATGGGCATCGTGGACGAAATCGTGCCGGAGCCCGAGGGCGGCGCGCACCACGACCCCGAAGGCGCGGCTCGGCTGCTGGAACCCGTGCTGGCGCGCATGCTCGAGACATTGATGCCCCTGCCCACAGAAACACTGTTGCGCACGCGCTACGAAAAGTTTCGCCGCATGGGAAATCTTTCCATCTCCTGAAGCCTTTCACGAAACAATTCTCCCCGCCCATCCGTATCCTTAAGCAGCGGTGCAGTCTCCACACGGAGGACTTATGTATTGCGAACGCTGTGGGGCCCAGATCCAGGCGGAGGCACGGTTCTGCTCCGGCTGCGGACGGTCATTCGAGCCCTTGCCCGTACTTCCGCGGCCGAGCGAGGGGCGAGTGAACCGGCACGTGCGGCTGCTGGCAGTGCTGTGGATGGCGATGGGGGCGCTTCGCCTTGTCGCGGCGGCAAGTATGTACGTGCTGGGGCACTTCGTTCTTGTGCGCATTCCCATCCCGCTCATGCCCGAGCGTTTTCTGGGTGGGCTGATGGCCGTGGTGGCGTCCTTCTTTTTGTTCAAGGCGATCCTGGCGTTTGTAGCCGGATGGGGCCTGCTGGAAGTTCAGCCGTGGGCGCGGATGTTCACGCTGGTGCTGGGATTCCTCGCGCTGCTGCTGCCGCCGGTGGGCACGGCGCTGGGCGTCTATACTCTATGGGTGCTGCTGCCGGAACAGTCTGAGCGGGAGTACCGGGCGCTGGCACAGACCGCCTAGGGCGTACCTCTTACGACCCGGCGCGAGGGACAGCGATTGCTCCGCGTTGCCGCCTGCTTTAGCCTTGTGGCTTGCCTGGTGACGTTTCTTTTTCGCCGGGCCAGCCAAGCTCATGTCCGATATCTACCGACATTATGAGCGCCTGGTGGAAATCACCGTCCAGGGCAAGAAGTTTCAGGTTCCCGAGAAAAATTCCGTCCTGCGTTGCTTTCAATTCATCAGCCCAGAAACGATCCCCTACGGGCGGTTCTGCTGGAATCAGGAATGCCAGTATTGCCGGGTCACCTGCATTCTGCCGGATGACGACAAGCCGCACGAAATGTTGAGCTGCAAATTTCTAGTGATGCCGGGGATGGTCATCACCGGAATGGCGCAGTCCCCTCCAGTACGATGGTGCTGTTCCCGAGACCTCTCCCATGGCTCAAGCTCTCTGCGACGGCTGCGGCTTGCCGGCCTCCCCGGAACATATTGCCCTGCGCATCCGCCGGATTGAGCTGGCCACGCGCTTCCGGCCCATTCACATCAACGCGTTGTTTCTGGCCGAAGCGCCGCCGGAACGCCTCGAAGACTATTTCTACTATCCGGCCAGAAACCGCGCGGAACGCGGGCGGCTTTCCCGCGCGCTTTTCAGCGAGCTGATGACCGGCCTGCAGATCGCGGCGGCGGAAGTCGAAGGAGACGAGCCTTTCCTTGCTGAGTTTCAGAGGCGGGGATTTTTTCTTTCGGATTGCCTGGAATGTCCCGTGGCAGACATCGTGCCCGGTTTGCGCGAGGGCGCCGCGAAAGCAAACTCCCACGAATTGGCGCACCGCTACGGCGCGATCATCCTGAAGCGAATTGAATTGTCTTACAAGCCGAAGCACATCGTGCTGCTTTCCACGCGCACGCGGCACTTGATCCCGCTGCTGCAGCGAGCGGGGTGGGGCGGCCGCTTGCTGCTTTACCACGGCTTGCCGCTGCATTTTCCGCACCCCGATAACCCCGGCGCGCAGGCGCAGTTTCGCGCAGGTTTGTCGGAGATTGTCACGCGAGCCGCATGGCCAACCAGAACGACCTGAAGGCAAGTGTCCTGGCAAAGTGTGTAAATACTCGCGGCGGGGCACAATTCTGCCCAATGTGGGCATGGTAGATTTCTCTAAGCTCCTTACATTCAGGCACTTGAATTTGGCTGCCGACTTGCCCATGATTGTAGCGGGGAAGAGTGTGCGCTGCCACAGTGCTCGCCCTTCTCCTCGGCGACCGGCGCACTTCTGAGCCGCGGGCAGGCGCGGTCAGCCGAATTAGGTGAACCTGCATCACACTCGAGTGGAGGTTCAATGACCAAGAGAAGTCTGCTCGCCGTTCTGGCTATCCTGTGCGGCCTGGGCTTGATGTTGAGCCTTTCCGCGCCGGCCTACGGTCAGGCCAAACCGAAAGACACGTACATCCTGAAGGGCTCTCCGATGGGCGGCGTGAAGTTTGAACACAAGCTGCACGCCGAACGCGCGGAGAACAAGTGCGACGTGTGCCACCACGCGTCCAAACCGGAGAAAGCCCTCGATCAACCACAGCAGGCCTGCACCGGCTGCCACACCAAAGCAGCGACCCCGCCGATGAAGACCAACACCGTCGGAGCGTTCCACAAGACCGCTACGGCGACGGCAGGGACCTGCATTGATTGCCACAAGGCGGAAAACGCCAAGGGCAAGAAGGCGCCGGTGAAGTGCCTGGACTGCCATAAGAAGGAGAACACCTAGCCCTCGACTTCGCTGTCCGTGTCGGGGATTACCGGTCCGGCGGTCCCGCCGCAGCGGGACCACGGCGGGCGCCGCCGGAGCCGATTTCAGCATGACGCTCAGAGATTGCGCTCACCAGGCTCCGGAACGAATTCGGTTTGCGATTGTGTTAAACTTCGGTGTTATCCGAAAAGGATTGAGCGGGGGACTCTGTGAA
>JACOSF010000052.1 GCA_016179005.1 Acidobacteriota bacterium
AGCTTGCCGATTTTCATTTCCACTTCCATCGTCGCCTCCTCAGGCTACGTGATGCGTTCGCCGACAAGGCTGTTCGGTCCGGCCCGCTTCACCTTCACTTGAACATATTGTCCCAGAAGACTTGCGCCCGCGCTAGCGGAACCAGCGCAAGGCGAAGTGAAATTCAGCACGCGGTGACACGACGTGCGCCCGGCCCACTGCTCCACGCGCGAGGAACACCCGTCCACCAGCACTTCGAACGTCTGACCGATGAGGGCTTCGTTGCGGGCGAGCTGAATGCCCCGCTGCTTTTCCTGGAGCACCGCGAGACGCCTTCCCTTCTCTTCCTCGGGAACGCTGTCCTCCATGTGCTGCGCGGGGGTGTTGGGCCGCGGTGAAAACTTGAACGAGAATCCGCCGTCGTACTGCACCAGATCGAGCAGGCTCAGCGTCTCCTCGAAGTCCGCTTCCGTTTCCCCGGGAAAGCCGACGATGATGTCCGAGGTGATGCTGATGGGCCGCTTCGATGCGCGGATCATCGCGATGATGTCGAGGTACTCCTCGCGCGTGTAGGTGCGCTGCATGGCGGCCAGCACGCGCGTCGAGCCGGACTGCACAGGCAGGTGCACGTGGTTGCAGACAGCGGGGACCGCTTCAATGGCCTGCACGATTTCCGGATGAAAATCGCGCGGGTGCGAGGTGGTGAAGCGCACGCGCCGAATCCCGGCCACCTGTGCAACAGCGACGAGCAGTTCAGCAAAGTTCATTCCGCGCGGCGAGGGGTCGCGGTAGCTGTTGACGGTCTGCCCGAGGAGTTGAATTTCCGAATAGCCGAAGTCCACGAGGTGGCGCACTTCTTCCAGGATCACAGCGCTGGCCCGGCTGCGCTCGGGGCCGCGCGTGAGCGGCACCACGCAGTAGGTACACGCCTTGTCGCAGCCTTCGATGATGGTGAGGTAGGCGCGGAAGGGGTTGTCGCGCCGCGTGAGTTCGGTCTCGAAGGTTTCGTCCACGTCGAGATCGAGGCCCATCACGCGCCGGTTCCCGGATTCAATTTGCGCGAGCAGGTCGGGCAGTTTGCGGTAGCTGGCCGAGCCGCACACCAGGCTGACCCACGGCGCGCGTTCGAAAATTTCTTCGCCCTCTTGCTGCGCGACGCAGCCGAGCACGCCGATGATTTTTGTGGGGGCTTGGCCCGGGCGCAACAGCCCCAGCCGCGAGAAAACTTTCTGCGCGGCTTTCTCGCGGATGCTGCACGTATTGAAGAAAACCACGTCGGCATCATCAGGCTGGTGCACCTGCTGGTATCCGCGGCCAAGCAGCACCCCGGCGACCTTTTCGGAGTCGTGCACGTTCATCTGGCAGCCGAACGTCTCGATGAAGAAGGCCTTGCCGTTGCTTGGCAAGCCGGCGCCGCCGGCGCGGGGGCCGGTGAGCGTTTCGAGGCGGATATCGATGGAGCTTCCCATGCTGGAAAAATGATTCTAGCACACGCGCACCGGGTTTCGTTTGACCGTGCTAGTACCCTATGCTACGGTAAGTTTTCGGCGTTTTCACCAGCGCTACTGAGGGAGGTCAGCGATTCCGAACATCGCGCTCATTATTATCGCGGGTCAGCTTGGAAGTCTGCTCCAGCAGACCGGCTGGGTTGCCCGCGTCGTTCTGTTGATTCTGCTCGGGTTTTCACTCTTCTCCTGGGCCGTCATCTACCAGAAATACCGCCTTTTCTCGCAAATTCAAGCGGCCTCCATCCGGTTTCTGAAAACATTTCGCGCAGGGAAGGGCTTGACGGATCCGGCGGCGGTTGCCACAGCCGGCACTGGCTCGCCGCTGCTGCCTGTGTACACGGCCGGATACAAGGAACTTTACTCGCAACTGGCCGGCGCAAACCCGCACGGCGAAAAAGTGAAAAGTCTGAATGCGGTAAGCGTCAGCATGCAACTGGCGGCCGCGGATGAGGTGCACAAGCTGGAAGCTTGGATGACCTGGCTCGCCACCACGGGTTCTGTGACGCCGTTCATCGGCCTCTTCGGCACGGTATGGGGCGTGATGGACGCATTTTTCGGGCTGGGCACAGCCGGCGCAGCCAGCCTCCGCGCAGTTGCCCCGGGCATCGCCGAGGCGCTCATCACCACCGCCGCGGGCCTTTTTACCGCCGTCCCCGCGGTAATTGCTTACAACCACTTCCTGAGTCACATCCGGGAACAGGCTATGCGGATGGATAACTTCGCGATGGAGTTCGCGGCGCAAGTGGAAAAGCAGTACGGCTAGCGAGGCGCAGGCATGCCGCAGCTTTCCAAGCACACGGGCACTTCCCTTTCCGACATCAACATCGTTCCCTTCGTGGACGTGGTGCTGGTGTTGCTCATTATTTTCATGATCACCGCGCCGATCCTGCAATCGGGGATCGAGGTGGACCTGCCCAAAACGAAAACGGTGAAGGAAATCTCCGAGGAACGTTTGGTCATTACCATTGACCGGGCCCAGCGCGTGTACCTGGGAAACGAGCCGGTGAACATCCACAAGCTGGCGGCAATGGTGCGCGCGCAGACCAAGAACCCCTCGTCGGACGCCATCTTCATTCGCTGCGACGAAACCGTGCCCTTCGGAAGTTTTGCTACGGTA
>JACOSF010000053.1 GCA_016179005.1 Acidobacteriota bacterium
CCGGACATAGCCGTGTGGCTCAACCTCACGCCGGACCATCTGGACCGCCACGCGTCGTTCCAACTTTACGGGCAGGCCAAGGCGCGCATTTTTGAAAATCAGACGGAGAACGATGCGGCCATTCTGAACGCGGACGATGCGGAAACGCCGCGCTACGCGCCGTCGGGGCCGCGGGTGCACTGGTTCAGCCGCACGAGACGGGTGATGAGCGGCGCGTTCGTCCGCGAAAACGAGATTGTCTTCCGGCAGGACGGCGAGGAGACCGTGCTGCTGCGCCGCAGCGACATCGGACTGCGCGGCGAACACAACGTGGAAAATGTGCTGGCGGCCGCGGCGGCGGCGTTTCTCGGCGGCGCTTCGCCGGCGGCCATCGCCGAAGGCGTGCGCACGTTTGCGGGTGTCGAACACCGGCTGGAGTTCGTCGCAGAAATTAACGGCGCAGCGTACTACAACGACTCCAAGGCCACCAACGTGGACGCCACGCTGAAAGCGATTGACGCATTTGAGGGCAACCTGTTCATCATTCTCGGCGGCAAAGACAAGGGCGGCGACTTTACAGCGCTGCGCGAACCGCTGCATCGGCGTGCCAAACTGGCGCTGATGATCGGTAAGGCCGCGGAAAAAATCTCCGCGCAAATTGCCGGCGCCGTGGCGGTGGAAGCCGCAGGCACGCTCGAGCGCGCGGTGCACATCGCGCACGAGCAGGCACGGCCCGGCGACGTGGTGCTGCTGGCGCCGGCGTGTGCGAGCTTTGATCAGTTTGAGAATTACGAGCACCGAGGGAGAGTTTTCAAGGAGGTTGTGCGCGGATTGATGGTGGCGCCATTGAAAGATTGAGCGATTGGGGAGAATTGGTGATTGAGTGATTTGTGGTCGAGGGAGAGCGAATCTGAATTTTGGAGGTCTTTAATCACTCAATCACAAATCACTCAATCACAAATTCTCTGTTGAGCGCGGAGAACGAGCAAAGGGAGGGCGGAGGTTAAAAACTCAAGGTCATGCCAAGAAGTGTACAACCTGACCGGTGGCTGTTTTCGGTGACGGTGGCGCTGTGCCTGATCGGCGCGGTGATGGTGTTCAGCGCGTCGGCGGTGATGGCGCGCGAGACGTACGGCAACGGGTACACGTTTCTGCTTCGCCAGTTGGCTTTCTTGACCGTCGGCTTCGGCGGAATGTTTGCGCTGATGAACCTGGACTACCGCAAGCTGCGACAGCCCGCCGTCGTCTTTACCAGCCTGGCGGTCGTGCTGCTGATGCTGATCGCGGTCTTTTTTCTCGACAAGAATCACGCGACGCATCGCTGGATTCGCGTGGGGCCGCTGGGCATTCAGCCGTCGGAGCTGGCCAAGCTGGCGGTGGTGATTTATTTGGCGTGGTTTTTGGAAATGCGCAACAAATCGAAATTCGAAATTCGAAAAACCAGAGCAACGCAAGGAATCCGAGATGCGAGCCTAAAGGCTCGCCCTACATTGGCGGGCGGGGTGAACGATTTGCTGGGCACTCTGCTGCCGGCGATGGCGCCGGTGCTGCTGTTTGTCGGGCTGATCGTGATGCAGCCGGACCTGGGCACGTCCGTGGATATTTTTCTGATTGCGCTGGCCATGCTGTTTATCGCCGGGCTGTCGCCGAAGTTTTTTCTCGGCGCGATCGCCGCGGCTATCCCGGCCATTTATCTGCTGATTGTGCGCGTGCCGTACCGTTACCAGCGGGTGATGAGCTTTCTGAATCCAGAGGCAGACCCGCAGGGCAGCGGCTTCCAGATGCTGCAGTCGCTGATTGCGGTGGGCAGCGGCGGATTTGTGGGCGTGGGCTTGATGGGAAGTCGGCAGAAACTTTTTTATTTGCCCGAGGCGCATACCGACTTCATCTACGCGGTGCTGTGCGAGGAGCTGGGCTTCATCGGCGGGCTGGCGGTGCTGGTGCTGTTCGGGATTTACGCGTGGCGCGGGGCGCGCGCGGCGCTGGCGGCGCCGGATGACTTCGGGCGGTACCTCGGGCTCGGCGTCACGGTGATGGTGGTGGGGCAGGCGCTGATGAATTTGAGCGTGGTGCTGGGGTTGATGCCCACGAAGGGCATTCCGCTGCCGTTTGTGAGCTACGGCGGGTCGAGTTTGGTGGTGATGCTGCTGGCCACCGGCGTGCTGCTGAATATTAGTCAACATGCGGAATGAAGGAAGAAGTCAGAAATCAGAAGTCAGAATGCAGAAGCCGAAATTCGAAATCTGAAGATGGAGAAGGATGAAGCTACTGATTGCGGGCGGAGGGACGGGCGGGCACGTGTTTCCCGCGATCGCCGTGGCGCGGGAATGGCTGAAGCGCGGTGAGGGAAGAGAAGTCGTGATTGTGGGAACGGAGCGCGGGCTGGAAATGAAGCTGGTGCCTGCGGCGGGATTGCCCCTGGAGACGATTCGTGTGGCGGGGCTGAAAGGCATGAGCGGCAGCAAGCTACTGCGCAACGCCGCGCAAGTGCCGCTGGGAATGATGGACGCGGCGGGAATTTTGAAGCGGCATCGGGTGAGCGCGGCGTTTGGAGTGGGAGGTTACGCGTCCGGGCCGATGATGTTGATGGCCGTGCTGCAGCGCGTGCCCACGGTGATTTTCGAGCCCAACGCGGAGGCGGGCTTTGCGAACCGGCGCCTCGCGCCGTTTGTGACGCGCATCGCTACGGCGCACGAAGTGACGGCGTCCCGCTCTGCGGGATGGGGAAAGAAAGCGGTGGTGACGGGGTGCCCCGTGCGCGCGGAATTTTTCGCAGTGCAGCCGAAGGTCCGCCACGGCGGACCGTTCAATATTTTGATTACTGGCGGCAGCCAGGGCGCGCTGCCCATCAACCGCGCGGTGGTGGACACGCTGGACCTGCTGGCCGCGCGAAAAAACGAGCTTTTCATCGTTCACCAGAGCGGGGAACGCGATTATAATGCGGTGCGCGTGGCCTATGCGCGGCGGGAATTCAACGCGGAGGTGGTGCCCTTCCTCTTCAACATGGCGGAGCGGTTTGCGCAGGCGGACCTGATCGTTTGCCGGTCGGGAGCCATCACCGTTGCGGAAATAGCCGCGGCGGGACGCGCCGCCATCTTCGTTCCCTTCGCCGCGGCCACCGATAGCCACCAGTTGCGCAACGCGCAGGTGTTCGAGCGCGCTGGCGCCGCGAAAATCATCCCCCAGCCCGAATTGACGCCCCAGCGTCTGAGCAGCGAGATTTTTTCACTGCTGGACCAGCCTGGGCGAATTGCGGACATAGAGACGCGGGCGCGGGCGATGGCGAAACCGAGGGCTGTGGAGGAGATTGTGGATTTGATTGAGGAAGTGGCGAAGACGGAAGATTGAGTGATTGAGTGATTTGCGATTGAGTGATTTCAGAAAAGCGGAACAGTCATTTCGGCCGTCTTCAATCACTCAATCACCATTCACACAATCACTCAATGGTGGACAGGCTAGAAAATCTGTCCCACAAAAAGCGGCATTGAGCAGGTGGTACCCAGGAGCGAAGACATGATGGTGGTTTTCAGGAATTTTCAGAGGATACATCTGGTGGGGATCGGCGGGATCGGCATGAGCGGAATCGCCGAGGTGCTGCTGACGCTGGGGTACAGCGTGTCGGGGTCGGACGTGAAAAGCTCGCACATCACCGAGCGGCTGAGCGATTTGGGCGCGCGCGTTTCGGAAGGGCATCAGGCGGAAAACGTAGAAGGCGCGCAGGTGGTGGTGGTTTCCTCCGCGGTGAAATCCGACAATCCGGAAATCGCCGAAGCGCACCGCCTGAAGATTCCGGTGATCCATCGCGCGGAAATGCTGGCGGAGTTGATGCGCCTGAAGTACGGCATCGCCATCGCGGGCAAAGGCGAGTTCATGGTGGTGGAGGCCGACGAGAGCGACCGGTCGTTCCTGCACTACGCGCCGGTGGTGGCGGTGGTCACCACGATTGATCGCGAGCACCTCGACACGTACCACTCGCTGGCGGAAATCCAGGACGTTTTCGCGCAGTTCGTGAACCGCGTGCCGTTCTATGGCGCGGTAATCCTGTGCCTCGACGAGCCCAACGTGCAGGCGATTTTGCCACGTGTCTCGCGGCCGGTGATTACCTACGGCACGTCGAGCCAGGCGGACCTGGTGATCAGCGAAGTGGAGCTGCGCGGGTTGGAGAGCGAGTTCCGGCTGACGTACCACGGCGAAGATCTGGGATTGTTTCGCCTGCATGCGCCGCCGGGAATGCACAACGTGCGCAACGCCGCCGGGGCCGCCGCCGTGGGGCTCTATCTGAACATCCCCGCGGATTTGATCCGCGAGGGACTCGAGAAATTTGCCGGGGTGGGCCGGCGCTTCGAAATCAAGGCGCGCGCGAGCGGGGTCACGTTGATTGACGACTACGGCCATCACCCGGCGGAAATCCGCGCCACGCTCGAAGCGGCGCGCGGGTGCAACTACAAGCGGCTGCTGGTGCTCTTCCAGCCGCACCGCTTCACGCGCACCAAAGAACTGTGGGACGACTTCTGCCGCGCGTTCAATCAGGCGGATGTGCTGCTGCTGACGGATATTTATGCGGCGAGCGAGACGCCCATCCCCGGAATCACCGGCGAGACGCTGGCCAACGCCGTCCGCGCCGCGGGGCACAAGCAGGTGTTGTACTGCGAGTCGATGCAGGAAGGCATCGAGTGGCTGCTGAAGGAAGCGCGTCCGGGCGACGCCGTGATGACCGTCGGGGCGGGAAGCGTAGGGCGCGCGTCGGACGAGCTGGCGCTGCTGCTGGGCGCGCGGGAAACCGCGCATGATGAGAGGGGATGAAATCAGAAATCAGAAGTCAGAAATCAGAAATTAGGAAGCAGGAAGAAGACTAGATGAGGATTAAGCAGACGAGAATCGAGAAAGCGCTGGCGGAGATGGGCGTGGAGGTGCGCGCGGGAATGTCGCTGGCGGCGCTGACGTCGCTGGGGATTGGCGGGACGACGGACTTGCTGCGCGCGCGCGAGCGCCGCCACCTGCCGCAGTTGATCCGCCTGCTGAAAAGTGAGGGCGTCCCTTTTCGCTTTCTCGGCGGCGGGTCG
>JACOSF010000015.1 GCA_016179005.1 Acidobacteriota bacterium
ATTACATCGGTCATCGGAGGTGTGATGAAGCAGACCGTCGGCCGGATCCCCAGCTTTGCCCTTCGCGGTACTTTTGCCGACTATAAAATTCTGCCCGGCCCTCCCCTTGCTTCCATTTGCGGAGCCTCCACACCTGAACCGCAGCAGGCTGCCCCGCAGCAGCCGCAAGAAAAGAAAAAGAGCATCTTCGACATTTTCAAGAAGCCGTAACCATCGCGCGGCCAGGTTGGACGAGGCACGCTGCCGGAGGGCCGTCCTTCTCGATTTGCCGGCAGAAGCTCACCCTTCCTATGCCGCAGGTTCCTGCGATTGGTAGAAGCTCAACACGCCGTCGCCCTGCTCCACGGTGCGAACACGCATCAATTTGCCCATTTTCTCCGCCAGCTTCCGCCGCTTTTCATGCTCCACGATGACCCGCCCACCGGGCGCGAGCAACGAAAACGTACCTAAGAACTCCAACACCCGCGCATACTCGGTCGCATCCGCGTAGGGCGGATCCATAAAAATGAAATCCGCGCGCATACCTTCATTCGCCAGCCAGGTGAGACCTTTGACGGCGTCAGTGGGCAACACTTCGGCGTCCTGTTCGATCCCCAACACGGCCAGGTTCTTCCGAATCAGCGCGACCGCCGTCCTGTGCTTTTCGATGAACACCGCACGCTTCGCGCCCCGGCTCAGCGCCTCAATCCCTACCGCACCCGTGCCGGCGTACGCATCCACGAACACCGAGTCTTCGACGGCCGCGCCCAGGATGTTGAACAGCGTTTCCCGCAGACGGTCGCTGGTCGGTCGCAAGGCCTGCCCGCGCGGCCCTTTCAGCGTGCGGCTTCCGAATTTGCCTGCGATCACCCGCACGTTTATCCCACCCGCGCCAGTTGATAGCGCCGCTGCCACTTCGGCCCGAGATGCGCCACCAGGCGTCTTACTTCGTCGTCTTGCTTGGGGTTTTCAACCAACGCGAACGCCTCGCGCCGCGCCAGTCCCAGCAGTTCTTTGTCGCGCAGCGGATTGGCCACTTGGAATCCGAGCTCGCCGTGCTGGCGCGTGCCGAAGAACTCTCCCGGCCCGCGCAACTCCAAGTCCATCTCCGCGATCTTGAACCCATCGGTTGTTTCCGCCATGGTGTCCAGGCGCAGCTTGGCCTCTTCGGTAGGCTTTCTGGGGGCCACAAGAATGCAGTGTGATTTTTCCGAGCCGCGCCCGATGCGTCCGCGCAACTGGTGCAACTGGGCCAGGCCGAAGCGCTCCGCGTGCTCCACCACCATGACGGTCGCATTGGGCACGTCCACGCCCACCTCGATCACCGTCGTGGACACGAGAATTTGAATCTCGCCTTTGCGGAAGCGTTCCATCATGTCTTCTTTTTGCTCGCTGCGCATGCGGCCGTGCAGCAAACCCACGCGCAGTTTCGGCCACACCTGTTTGGAAAGCCGCTCGTATTCTGCCGTCGCTGCTTTCAATTCCTGCTTCGATTCTTCGATCACCGGATAGATCACATAGGCCTGCCGCCCGCGCGCCACTTCGCTCCGCACGAAATCCCACACCCCGGGCAGAAAATTTTCCGCTGTAATGCGCGTCTCGATCGGCGTGCGCCCCGGCGGCAGCTCGTCAATCACCGACACGTCCAGGTCGCCGTATATGGTTAGCGAAAGCGTGCGCGGGATCGGCGTCGCCGTCATCACCAGCAGGTCCGGATGCGGCTGCCCCTTTTCGCGCCCCACTCCTTTTTCGATCAGTTGTTTCCGCTGCATCACGCCGAAGCGGTGCTGTTCATCCACAATCACCAGACCCAGCCGCGCAAACTTCACCGCTTCCTCGATTACGGCATGCGTCCCCACAATGAACTGCGCCATGCCGCTGGCCACGCGGTCCCGCGCTGCCTTCTTCGCGGCCGCGGGCAGCCCGCTGATCAGGAGTTCCACGCGGTAACCCGCTCGCGCGAACACGCGGCGCGCGGAGAGAAAATGCTGCACCGCGAGGATTTCCGTCGGCGCCATGAGAGCAGCCTGGTAGCCGTTTTCGATGGCGATGGTTGCCGCCTCCAGCGCGACGATTGTCTTCCCGCTGCCTACGTCTCCTTGCAGCAGCCGGTGCATCGGCGCCGCGCGCTCCATGTCCGTCGCGATCTCGCCCAGCACGCGCTTTTGCGCGGCCGTCGGCTTGAACGGCAGAACGCGCTTCACCGCCTCCCGGATGCGGTCTTCGCGCACACGAAAGGCTACGCCCATTTCTTGTTGCGTTCTCTGCCGTTGCAGCGCGAGGCCGATCTGAAAATAGAAAAACTCCTCCAGAATCAGCCGCTGCTGCGCTTGCGAGCGGAATTCGTTGAGCGCATCGAGCTTTTCTTCAAGGGGAGGGAAGTGCGCGTGCACAATGGCGTCGCGCTTGGAAGGAAGCCGCAGACGTTCCAGCATGGATTTTGGCAAGGGATCGGGCAGCGCCGGGTCGAGATTTTCCAGCGCGCCATAGATCACGCGCCGCAGGACTCGCGAACCCATCCCGCCGATGGCCTCATAGATCGGCACGATGCGCCCCACTTCCGTCGAGTCGGCTGCGCCCTCCCCGCTCAGCACTTCCATCTGCGGGTTGATCATCTCGATGCGCACCGGGCGGTAGGGATCAATGTCCGCCTTGCCGTGCAGCACCAGCCGCTGCCCGGCCTTCAGTTTTCCCTCCAGGTAGCCGCCGTGGAAGAAACGACAGTGCAGCAGCCCCGGTTGCACAGGTCCCGCGTCGCGCACCGCGAGGTGATAAATCGCATTGCGCCCGCGCGCGAAGCGCACCAGCCCGCCGCTCACCACCTCGGCCAGAATCGTGTATGTCCCTCCCGGCTGAATCTCGCGGATCTTGCTGAATCGCGTGCGGTCTTCGTAGCGAAACGGGAGGTAGTACAGCAGGTCCTCGACGCACAGGATGCCGCGCTGCGCGAGTCCCGCAGCGCGGGACGGTCCTACACCTTTCAGGTATTTCACGTCGTCGCTGAGTCCCGGCGCCATGCTGTCCTTTTATATACTATTTGTGCGTGGCCGAAGGACAGGCTTTAGCCTGTCCGATTTGCGCAGAGGCCTCATTTCCATGACGCGCTCCCTCTGGCGAGATTCGCTCCTTGCTGTACTCTCTGGAAATGCCATCCACTTCCTCCTGATCGAGCCTCGTCTGCCCGAGCGCTTTCGCCATCACGCCTTCCAACTCGATCCCGGCTTGTGGATTGATTTCATGATTTGTTTTCTCGCGTTCGCCGTTATCCGTTGGTTCCGGAGGCCCTTGGACCAGTGATCGCCACGCATTCTAAGGGTTGATTTTTCAACTTCTTCCCGCGCGAGGTGTACAAAACCGGACACTTTCGCTTACCCTTGCGGGTTGAGCTGAACGCGGTCAACGAAAAGGCTTTGATCCGGGAGGCTCAAGCGGGCAGCCGCGAAGCCTTCGAGGCTCTCGTGCACCGCTATGATCAGGAAGTGTTGCGCCTGGCCCTCAATCTCCTGCGCCGGCCCGAGGACGCACGCGATATCTACCAGGAAGCCTTTCTGAAGGTGTACAAGAATCTGCACCGCTTTCGCTTCGAGTGCAGCTTTTACACCTGGCTGTATCGCGTCGTCACCAACGTCTGTTACGACCATCTCCGCCGCCGCAGCAGCCGTCCTGAAGATCAGGCTCCGGACCCGGCGGTTGCCGGGGGAGAAAGCCTGCCGGTTGATTTTTTTGACCGCCAGCAGGAGCGCCGTGCGGAAGCCAATCCGGAACGCCGCCTGATGGGCAAGGAGATCGGCCTGCACATCGACCGCGCCCTGGAACGGCTCTCCTCGCGCGAGCGCATGGTTTTCGAGTTGAAACACCATCACGGCCTCAAACTTCGCGCCATCGGAGAGATTTTGGGAACTTCGGAAGAGACGGTGAAAAATTCGTTGTTTCGCGCCACGCAAAAATTGCGGGCGCAATTGATCAGCTTAAGATAGCGGGTTAAAGACAAGAGGTTCGTAAAAAAAAAGGAAACGCCCATGCAGTGCAATGATTTCGAACGATTGGCTGTCTTTTACGCATGTGACGAGCTCGCGCCGGACGAACGCCAGGCCGTCGAGCAGCACGCCGCTTCTTGTGTTGCGTGCGCCGCGTCGCTGGCTCGCGAGCAGCAGCTCATCGCGGCGGTTCGCTCGCGCATGGCCGGCGAACCGTCTCCCGTACTCCTTGCGCAGTGCCGCGGCGATCTCGCCGATGGCCTTGACGATGCATCGCATCTCGGCTTCGGGCGCCGGATGTTGGCCTGGCTGCGTCCCGCCACCTGGTTTACGG
>JACOSF010000016.1 GCA_016179005.1 Acidobacteriota bacterium
GGACAAAAACATGGGCCGCGCCGCAGTGGAAGGCTGGATGACGTGGGAGCTGGCGGAAAAAGTTTTCAAGGCTGCGGGCAAAGACCTGGCCGTGCTCAAACAAGCGGCGGTGAGCCGCGATTTCAAGCCGGTGCCGCTGGGGCTGCGCGCGAAACTGGCCATCACGAATACACTGCGCGCGGTGGACTCAACCAATGTCGTCGCAAAGCTGGCCGGCAGCGATGCCAAACTCAAAAATGAGTACGTGATTTACTGCGCGCACTGGGACCACTTCGGCATCGGCCCGGAAGTGAAGGGCGACAAGATTTACAACGGCGCAGTAGACAACGCCACGGGCACCGCGGCGCTGCTGGAAATGGCCAGGGCCTACAAGCAGCTCGCGGTGCCTCCGCGGCGCTCGGTCCTCTTTCTCTCCGTGACCGGCGAGGAGCAGGGGCTGCTCGGCTCAGCGTACTACGCCAAGCGTCCGTTGTATCCGCTGGCGCGGACCGCGGCGGTGGTCAATATGGACGCTATGAACGTGCTGGGCAAAACGAGCGACATCATCAGCGTCGGCCTGGGCAGCTCGACGCTTGATGAAATCGTCATCGCGGAAGCGAGGGCGCAGGGCCGCGTGGTGAAGCCCGACGCCGAGCCGGAAAAAGGATTCTTTTACCGCAGCGACCACTTTCCCTTTGCCAAGGAAGGCGTGCCCGCGTTCGATCCGGGCGACGGCACGGAGTACATCGGCAAACCCGCCGGCTGGGGCATGAAGATGCGCGAGAAGTACACCATGGAGGACTACCACAAGCCCTCCGACGACGTGAGGGCCGACTGGGACCTGAGCGGTCTGGTGCAGGACTCGCAGCTTTACTTCATGGTCGGCTATCGCGTGGCCAACGAACCGAAAATGCCGGAATGGAAGCCGGGCACCGAGTTCAAAGCCAAGCGCGAGGCGTCGCTGAAAGCAGCCGCGCCGGCGAAGCCCGCCACAAAGAAATGAGCACGGGCGGATGAATCACTCCGACGATTTCGCGTTTCCGCGCAATTTCAAGCGGCGGTATTCCGTCGCCGTGCGCGGCGAAGGCGTCTATCTCTACGACGAAAACGGAAAGCGTTACCTCGACGCGTGCGGCGGCGCAGCCGTCGTCTCCATTGGGCACGGCGTGCCGGAGATCATCGACGCCATCGCGCAACAGGCCCGACAGCTTTCTTACGTACACTCGTCGCAGTTCGCCTCGCCGGTGGGCGCGGAGCTGGCGGCGGTGCTGGCCGCGAAGTTTCCCGGCGCGAAGCAGCATGTGCGCGTGCATTACACCTCGGGCGGTTCGGAGGCGACGGAAACGGCTATCAAAATCTCCCGCGCATACTGGCTGGCGCGCGGCGAGACGCAGCGCTACAAAATCATTTCCCGCTGGGGTTCCTACCACGGCACCACGCTCGGCGCGCTTTCCGCTTCCGGAAATAAAGTGCGGCGGCAGGCATTCGCGCCGCTGCTGCCCGCCGCGATGGAGCACATCTCCGCGTGCTTCTGCTACCGCTGCCCGTTGAGCCTGAAGTTTCCCGCGTGCGCGCTGGCTTGCGCAGAGGAACTCGAGCAAACCATTTTGAAGACGGGCAAAGAATCCGTGGCCGCGTTTATCTGCGAACCGGTGGTGGGCGCGTCTTCCGGCGCCGTGCCCCCCGAGGGCTACCTCCGCCGGATCCGCGAAATCTGCGACGCGCACGGCATCCTGATGATCGCCGACGAAGTGATGACCGGCGCGGGGCGCACTGGAAAATATTTCGCCGTCGAGCACTGGGGCGTCGTGCCGGACATGATCCTGCTGGCCAAAGGGCTGGCCAGTGGCTACGCGCCGCTAGGCGCGGTGCTGGCGGGCGAAAAAATCTGGCGCGCCATCGAAGCGGGCCCGGGCTCGCTCGACCACGGCTTCACGTATCAGGGCCACCCGCCGTCGCTTGCCGCGGGGCTCGCCGTGCAGCGCTATTTAGAAAAGCATAATCTGGTGGAGCGATCGCGCCAGCGTGGAGAGTACCTTGCGAAAAAACTCGAAGGCCTGCGCGCGCTACCATGTGTAGGCGACGTCCGCGGCAAGGGCATGCTGCAAACCGTGGAGTTCGTCGCGGACAAGGCCAGCAAGAGCCCGTTCGCGAAAGACTTCAGTTTCAATTTCCGCTTGTTTGAGAACATGCAGGCGCGCGGCGTGATGGTCTATCCGATGCGCGGCACAGTGGAGGATGGCGGCGACCACGTGCTCATCGCGCCGCCGTACGTGATCGAGGAAGCGCAGATTGATTTTCTCGCCGAGCAGATGGCGCAGGCGCTCGAGGAAGTCGGGCGCGATGCGCTGGCGGCAGGTGCCGGCGGAAACTAATCGCCTTTCAAATAGGCCTGGCGGCCTTCCTTCCAATCGTTGCGCGGCGGGGCAAAGAAGTCGAGCAACACGCACGCGTCGAGGAACCAAACTTCGTGCTCGATCCACGTGGGGATCACCAGCACCTCGCCGGCGTGCAGTTCGAAGTCGCGCCCGGCGGCGCTGATGCGCATGGCGCCTTCCAGGACGTAGGTCTGCTGTTCGGCTTCGTGCTTGTGCGGAGGAATGTGCACGCCCTTCGCAAATTGAAAACGCGCTAGCGTGCATTGGTCGCCCCAGATTACCTGGCGTTCCACTCCTTCGCCGATTTTTTCTATGGGGATTTCTTTCCAGCGGATGGGACCCATGCCTTCACCTCGATGATGGCTGGCCGGCCGAAAAGAGCCGGCCTGGAAGAACAACACAGTATACTCGATACTCGCGCGGCAGACGGCGGTGGGGGACAAGAGCCACCACGCTCGCGCGGCACGGAAGATTTGCCCGCACTGTGACCGCCCTCGCAGCTTGAGATGCCGGGCCGCAGCGCATCGAAACAGCCAGTTTCAGGTACGACACAGCCGCGGTCATACTCATCGACACCTCCGCCTCAGGGCCGTTAGACTCCATCGAAGCTGGAAAATTCCAGCGGAGACGTACGTGTCCGCTCACAGACGCCAGTTTGTCGCTATCCTTCTTGCCGCCCTGGTGGCGGCGCCGCCGGGGTCTGGCTCCCAGGCAAAGCCTCTGGGTGTGGTGCTGGAAACGCGGAACGCCACGCTGCGCGCCACCGATGGTCTTCCCGGAACAACGGTGTTTGCCGGAGATACTGTGGTCACCGACCACGGCGGGCGTGTGCGCGTGCGCATGGGCGATGCCCAGGTTGAGGTCATGCCGGAAAGCGTCGTTGTGTTTGAGGAATTGGATTCTGTGGCCGGCGCAACCGTAGTGCATGGCACGGTGGGATTCGCCACGCCGGAAAGCGGGAGCGTGGCGGTGCGCGCCGCAGGCATCCTGATCCGGCCGCAGGCCAAGCGCCTTACGCACGGCCAAGTGACGCTGGTGGGGCCCAGCGAATTGCTGGTCACCAGTTATCGCGGGCCGTTGGAGTTGACGCTGGGGAACGAGTCCTTGATTGTGCCTGAGGGCACTACGTATCGCGTGGTGCAAGGTGATTCGAGAGGGCCGGGGCCGGTTGGCGCGGGCGCGGAAGCTGCGCGGCGAGCGCCTTTCAAAGCGTTCCTGGTGGCCTTCGTCGCCGTTGCTGTGCCGCTGGTAACTCTCATTACCTACCAGTTACTGGTCAGCCCGTCTTCGCTTTTCTGATTGAGAAATTCTAAAAAAACAAAAGACCCTGTCCGCCGAAGCGGGCAGGGCCTTCTGGTTTCGAACGCGTTAGACCGCGGTGACGTTTTCGGCCTGGTATCCCTTGGGGCCCTGGCGGACCTCAAATTCCACCGCCTGCCCTTCGTTGAGGGTCTTGTACCCCTCCATCTGGATCGCGGAGAAGTGCACGAAGACGTCCTCGCCCGACTGGCGCTGGATGAACCCATAGCCCTTCGAAGAGTTAAACCACTTCACTACCCCTTGTTCTCTGCTCAACTTCTCAACTCCTCTTTCCGTCAGGATGTTGCACTGTGGTGCTTGTAACGCCAGCCGGTCGCACAGAGAATTCGCCGAGGCGAATCCCGTACCGCCGTGGAATTATCAAGAACACCAGCGCGGCGACTAACTGTGGAAACTGCCCAGCGCGGAGCTTTCGTCGTTGTGCACGTCGAAGACGGTGTACAGCTTGGTGATCTGCAGCAGGTCGTGCACTTTTTTCGTCAGGTTGAGCAGCTTGAGTTCCCCGCCGCTGTTTTTCACGGTGGTGAAGCCGCTCACCAGCTCGCCGATGCCCGAGCTGTCGATGTAGGTGACGTCGCCGAGGTTCAGGACAATCTTGAGCTGGCCCTTGCTGGTCATGTCCCGCACCATTTCGCGCAGCATGGCGCTGCCTTCGCCGAGCGTGATGCGCCCGCTGACGTCCACCACGGTAATGCCCCGGATATCGCGCGATGTCGCTTTGAAGCTCACGGTAGTTCTCCTTTTTCCAAGCGCCCGGGCTAGCCCGCCGCGGGCAGCCGCTTCACCAGGGTCAGTTCGGCCCCGCCTGTGCGGCCCCGGACCACATCGAATTCGTCCATGAACGCTTTCATCAGAAGTATGCCGCGCCCGGAACTCTTTAGCAAATTTTCCTCGGCCAGCGGGTCGGGCACGTCCGCCAGGACGAAGCCTTCGCCCTGGTCGAGAACGCGGATCACCAGCCGCCCCTGCTCCAGCTCGATCGTGAGGAAAACTTTTTTCTCGCGGTTCTGGTGGTTGCCGTAAGTGACCGCGTTAATCACGGCCTCGCGCACCGACATACCGATGCGGTGGCGGTCCTCGTCGTCGAAGCCGGCGGCCTCCGCGATGCGCACAGTGATGTCTTCGGCCAGGTCCACGCTGTCGATGATCGATTCCAGCGTGACGTCCATTCGCTTGGTCTGAGAGGTCATCCGGTTCCGGCAACCGACCGCAAAAAAAAACGCCCGTTATGGGTAACATGAGGGCCGCGCCGAAGTCAACGCTAAGCAGTGAGTGTGTCGCTGCAAAGTGAGAATGTCCGGATTGTGCAACGGCGACGAATTCATATGTAACAAGTTGTACGTTTTGTGTTAAGGTCGCTGGCCCAGCGCGGACGCACGAAGCGACAATGGCACCTGCTGCTTACCCGTTACCGAAAACTTATATCTGCTGAGTGAGTGCAGTGTCTGCGGCCCTCGACGAGGAGACAGAGAGATGGTGTTTTCTACAAACCGATTGTTCTTGCTTGGCGTTCTTCTCGTCAGTCTGGCGATGCTGTCCTATGAAACGCTGCTCCCGCGCGTCTTTGCAGTGTACGTGGGACCCAATTTCGTTTATTTCCTCATTTCGATTGCGCTCGTGGGGCTGAGTTCGGGCGGCATTATTGCTTCCATCTGGGAAGAAAGATTCTCCGAGAATCCTTACACGCACCTGGCCGCAGCCTCGATTCTGTTTGCGGTGTGCGTGTTCCTGGCCACCTGGCTAACCTATGAAGCAGGAAGCCTTCTGAACGCCACACTGGACGCGCGATACACGAAAGAGCTCGCGGCCATCGTGGACCGCGCCAGACCCATCCCTGCGGGAATCATCGTGGTTCCCTCGATGCTGTTCGTTCTGGTCGTGGGCGTGCTTACCGCCGTGCCATTTCTATTCGCCGGCCTGTGCCTTTCGCTGGCCTTCCGATACGGATCTAGCGCCCTGGGGAAAATCTACGGCTACGACCTGGTCGGCGCAGGCTTGGGGTGCGCGCTTACCGTCGGTTCTCTCACGTGGCTTTCGGCCACCAATGCTCTGGTCCTGGTGAGCGTGTTGGCCGGAGCGGCGGCGCTGTGCTTTGCCTACCATTCGCGCGCGGAGCGCGGCCCGGCACACCTGCGGTTGGCCACGGCGACGCTTGCCGTGTTCACCGCTCTCTTGCTCTTCGGCGTGCTTTGGAGATCTCCGTTTGAATTTCGAATCCACCAATTTGCTCACCTGCGTTCTTACCTCGATGGACCGGCCGAAGAAACAGAATTCAAATGGACGCCGCTTGGCCGGATTTCCCTGCTGCACCGGCAGTGGTCTCCGCCGCTGAACCTTACGCCGCGGGTGCGTCCGAAGCACTTTGTTGCCATGGACCTGGGCGGCCACTCCGTAGTGGAGACTTTTTCTCCGGAAAACCTCGCGGAGATCAAGCACACCTCCGTATTTTCGGATGACGTGCCGGAGACGGTGGTGATTCCCGGCAGCTACCGGCCGCAGATCCGGGAATACCTGGTCTTGATGGCGGGCAACGGGCAGGACATGATGCGCGCCTACGCTTGGTACGGCGATCAAATCCGATTGGAGGGCGTGGAACTCAACCCCACTGTCTATGAGATGGGTTTTGACTACCCGCAGGCCAATTTGCGCGCCTTCTTTGAGAAGCCCAACGTCAAGATGCGCATTGCCGAGGGGCGCGCCTTCGTCGAGCGCTCGGAGAAGACCTACGATTTGATCCTGCTGTCCTATAGTGGCGCCACGTTTGCCACCGGCACGGGTTCGCTGGCATCCACACCGCAATTTCTCTTCACCAAAGAAGCCTTCGTCGAATACCTGAAAAAGCTGAGTCCCGCAGGCGTTCTCATTGTGGCCGGCGGCTCGGACCCGGGAGAATTGCCGCCATCCCTGCGAACCTTTGTCGCGGCCCTGCGCGAAGTCAGTCCGGGCAGCGACCCGCGGCGGCACGTTATCTCTTACCAACTGAAAGGCGCGCCTTCCACATCACACTACACCATCTACCACAAAAGTCCTTTATCCGAGGAAGAGATGCCGCGGATCAAAAGCGTACTGGACGCCAACAGCCTGGAGCTGACTTACTCTGCCTTCACGCTCCCGACGTACGCCCCGGTGGAACAATATTTTTCCTCGGCAAGTCTTGACTCGGCTGCTTCCCTGTGGAAGTTCCGGCCTCTGGCCGGCGATCGCATTCACGCCGATAACCAGCCTTTCTATTACTTCAACCTGATCTGGGGCACCCTCGGCGGATACCTCGTCCTCGGTTATATCGGAACGCTGCTGGCCGCCCTCTTTGCCGCTATCCTTTTTCTTGTTGTTCCGCTGGCGGTCGTGCGGAGGAGTTCCCCGCCCAGCAGTCGCCGGGTCCCGTGGTATTACCTTTGTGCGTTTGCGCTACTCGGGAGCGGATTCATCCTGATCGAGGTGGGCTCCATCCAGAAGTTCGAGCTTTTTCTCGGTCAACCGACACTGACGCTGGTCGTCATTCTCTCCATGCTGCTGATCTGGACGGGCGTGGGAAGCTACTGGTCCAACCGCCTGTTCGATTCCGGCGTGCTTTCTGTACGCAAGTCCGCGTTTGCCATTCTGGTCTATGGCGCTGCAGCGCTCTATTTCCTCAACAGTCTGATTTATCACCTGATGGGACTGCCGCTGGCTGCGAAGATCCTGGTGATCGCTGCTGTCCTTTCCCCGCTGGGCCTGCTGCTGGGGACTCTTTTCCCGCAACTGTTGCGCCAGTTGGGGCCAGAGCAGGGGCGATTCATTCCTTTGGCGTGGGGCCTGAACGGAATCTTCTCCGTCGTAGCATCAAACCTGGGTGCCATCCTCTATTTGTTCCTAGGGGCTTCGACAGTTTTCTTTCTGGGACTGGCCTGCTATGCAATCCTGGGAATTCTCGCCCACGTTTTCAGCCTGAAAGCAGATCCGGAGGCCCCCGATAGGCTGGCGACGTCCCGTTGAGATCGTTGGAATCAAAACTGGAGGGTTGAGGTATTCTCTTTGTTCCAGTTCCAGCTCGGTTGCCTGGATTCGCGTGTCGGCGCCCTAGCTGGCTGGAGAGAGATTGAGGTATTTCGCCTTGCCTCCATCCGTTTGCTGGACTCTTGCCGCGATTGCCCTCAGCGGAATCCTTTGGGCCTGGCTCCGGCTTCGCGGCGCGGCTCAAGCGGCTGCTTGGGCCGCGCTGGCGCTGGCGGGACAGGCGTGCTCCCTGCAACTGATCGCGGCGGGCGAAAACGTGCGGCCACAGATGTTTTATGGCTGGTCGGAACTGCTGCACTCCTGGCGCGGCGTGTTCCTCGTCGCCCTGGGCGTACAGGCGGTGCTGGTGGCATGGGGAGTGTGGCGATACTTGCGGCCCGCGATGGCGGCGGCACTTCGCGCACTTTCCTTCCCTGTCCTGCTGGCGGTGCTGGCGGTGATGGCGTACGCCTCGGCGACGATTGCGCCAGAAGTGGCGCAGACATTCGTGCATGGCGGATTCATGCCAAGGCTGGCGATGCACGCGAGCAAAGTCGCACTGGGCATGACCATGCTGCTGGTGGGCGCGGCCAACCTGGCACTGGCTGCGGCGACGTTGCCGGCCGAAGCTCTGGAACAATTAGAGATGCGCTGGCGGGCGCGGAATACGGCGCGGCTCCCATGGATAGTGGCGCTGTGGGTGGTGGCGGTTTCGTCGCAGTTGGCGTGGGTGGTGCTGGAACGCATGCCGCACGTGCCCGACGAAGCTACGTACATTTTCCAGGCGCGGTACCTAGCGGAAGGAAAACTGTTTCTGTCGGCGCCGCCGAATCCGAACGCCATCGGCATTCCTTTCATGTTTGCCGACGGCGCAAAGTGGTACAGCGTCTTTCCGGCCGGCTGGGCGGCTTTACTTGCCGTTGGAGTGAAGCTAGGCGTGCCTTGGCTGGTGAACCCGCTGCTCGGCGGGCTGGTGATTCTCCTGGCGCACGCGCTGGTGCGGCGGCTCTACGACCGGGACATTGCCGATGCCACTGCGCTGCTGCTCGGTGC
>JACOSF010000017.1 GCA_016179005.1 Acidobacteriota bacterium
CCTCCGGCCTGCGTGCGATCACACTTGCCTGGCAGCAAATCCTTCTCGGCGAGGCGGAAATCGTCGTCGCCGGCGGCGTGGAATCCATGTCCCGCCTTCCGTACTTCCTCGAGGCCCGCTGGGGTGTCAAGATGGGACACCAGCCGCTGGTGGACGGAATGTACCGCGACGGCTTTCTCTGCCCCATCTCGCAGATGATCATGGGCGAGACCGCGGAAGTCCTCGCCGAGCAATACAAAATTCCCCGCGACGCGCAGGACCGCTACGCCTGGGAAAGCCAGCAGCGCGCCTCCGCCGCCATGCGCGAGTGTCGCTTCCAGGCGGAAATGGTCCCCGTCGAACGCACCGACAAAAAAGGAAAAAACGTTCGCTTCGACACCGACGAGCACGTCCGCGCGGACGTCACTCTTGAAGGCATGGCCAAGCTTCCGCCGGTATTTTCCAAGTCCGGCACCATCACCGCCGGCAATTCCAGCGGCCTCACCGACGCCGCCGCTGCGCTTGTCGTCGCCAGCGAAGCAAAGGTGCGCGAGCTGAACCTGAAGCCGCTTGCGCGCGTGGTGGACGCCACTGTCGCCGCGGTGGCCCCGCATGTCATGGGCATTGCGCCGGTGCCCGCCGTGCGAAAACTCGAACAGCGCACCGGCTGGAAGCTCGCCGATTACGAAGCCGTCGAGTTGAACGAAGCCTTCGCTGCGCAGGTGCTCGCCTGCGACCACGAGTTGCACTTCGATCGCGCCCGGCTCAATCCCAACGGCGGCGCGATTGCTCTCGGGCATCCCATCGGCTGCACCGGCGCGCGCATCGCCACCACGCTGCTCCACGAGTTGCGTCGCACCGGCGGCAAGCGCGGTCTGGCTACCCTGTGCGTTTCCGGCGGCATGGGACTCGCAGTAGCATTTGAGGCAGTGTAAATTGATTCTGTAGGGGTACGGCACGTGTGGTGAGTCCGCCTTGGCGGACCGAACCATGCCGTGCCCACCTTACGAACTAGAAAGAAGGGTGCTCGCCATGGCAGATGAAGAAATCCGCGTTGACGAATTTGCCGCAACCGCAACACTCACTCCGGCTGACTTTCAGTTCGTGAAGTTCAAGTTAGACGGCGCGGCCGCGCGCATGACGCTCAATCGCCCGAAGTACAACGAACTGAACGAACGCATGCTGAAGGAGCTCGCCGTCGGCATCGAAAGCCTCAGTGAAAAGGACGACGTGAAGGTCGTCGTCCTGGACTCGGCGCTGGAGATGTTTTGCGGCGGCATCGAAATCCGCGAGTACACCACCGAACGCGTCTTTCAAGTGCTCGACGCGTTCCACCACATCTTTATCGCAATGCTGGACATCGGCAAGCCGGTGATCACCGTGATCAACGGCAAGGCCATCGGCGGCGGCTGTGAGCTGGCTGCGTTTGGCGACATGGTCATTGCCACGCCCAAGGCTGTCTTCGCCCAGCCGGAGATCAAGCTCGGGGTGTTCCCGCCGCTGGCCACGACCATTTTTCCGTTCATCGTCGGCCCGAAGCTGGCCCTCGAACTCGTGCTCACCGGCCAGGCCATCACCGCCGAGCGCGCCCGCGAGCTTGGCCTGGTCAATCGCCTCGTAGCCGAGAACCAGCTCGAGAAAACGGTGAACGATCTGGTCACGCAGATCACCTCTCAGTCCGGAGCCGTTCTCACCATGGCCAAGAAAGCTATCCTCGACGGCATGGGCATGTCGCTCCGCGACGGTCTGCGCAATTCCATGAACATTTTCCTGAATGAACTTTATCGCCTCGAAGATTCTCAGGAAGGCCTGCGCGCTCTGCTCGAAAAACGCAAGCCACAATGGAAAAACAGGTAGGACAGGCTTTTAGCCTGTCCCTCATCAACATCTCGGTCGCGAGCAGTAGCCATGGATGATTCACCGCCCATCTCGCCTTTCGATCAACAACCCGAGTGGGACACGCCCGACCCGCGCGAAGAATTCGCCCGCCTGGCCCGCGCGCAATCCCTGCGCCGTTTGAAGCGCCTGCTCATCTTCGGTTGTGCGCTATTTACCCTGACCATTTGGCTGCTCGTCCGCCTGGAGAACTCCGGAAAATTCTCCCTGTTTGCGCCGGGCCCCTCGCACGTCGTCCGCCAGCACCTCGAAGCGCTGAACCGCGGCGCGTTTCGTGAAGCTTACCTGCTCTTCTCGCAACACTACCGCGACGCAGTCTCCTTCGAGCTTTACCACGAGCTCGTCGTTACCCATTCGGCGATGTTCCGCACACGCGTCGTCTCCGTCAGCCACCAGGAATCGGCCGGCAACCGCATTGTGTTCGATACGCGATTGCTCGCCTCTGATGGCGAGCGCTACGTCGCCCGCTTCACTCTCGTCCAGGTGGGGAATCGCTGGTGGATTGACGATCTCCGCTGGGGCACCGACACGGATCGCCGCAACGTCATTTCCATCTAATTCAAAACGGTTTTTGTTTTTCGATCTGCTGCG
>JACOSF010000018.1 GCA_016179005.1 Acidobacteriota bacterium
CCTTTGTGCTGGCGTCGCTGGCGCTGGGCACGTGGGTGAATCCAAAGTGGTATTGGTTCACCGCCTTTGTCGGCGCCAACCTGCTGCAGTCGGGCTTCACCAACTGGTGCCCGATGATGACCATCCTGAGGAAAATGGGCGTGGGCGCCAAGTAAGAAAAGTATTCAGCTCGTGAAAAGCGCTGCCCGGACAGCGCACGAATGCGAAACGTTTGCCCTCCTGCCTTCGTCCAAGTAATCTGGTGACGATGCGGAATTCCTTTCTGAAAACCATTGCTCTGGTGTGCGTGCTGGTAGGCGCGGCGGGAGCGGCGTGGGCCGACGGTGGCGCGCGGATCGAAGGCGTGGTGCGCGACGCGCAAGGCGCGGCCGTAGTCGCCGCCGACGTCACGCTGCGCAACGCGCAGCAAGCCGTGGTGGCCGCGACGCAGACCGACGCGCAGGGGCGCTTCAAGTTTGAAGACGTCGCGCGCGGGAGCTACCTGCTGGTGGTGGCGGCGCCGGGCCTGGCGGAGCGCCGCATGGCAGTGGAGTCCGGCGACAGCGCGGTGAAAGTGACGCTCAGCGTCGGCGGCGTGCATGAGGAAGTGACCGTAACCGCAACGCCGGGACGTATCGAGTCCACGCAGGGAGCGGCGCAGTCGGTAGTGGTAATCGGCGCGGATGAACTCGAGCGACGCGCGAAAACCGTAGTGGCCCAGGCTGCGGAAGGCTCGCCCGGCGTGCACCTGCAACGCACCAGCCCGACGATCGCTGGCATTTTCGTGCGGGGTCTCACCGGCAACAAGGTCAACGTGTTTGTGGACGGCGTGCGCTACTCGACGAGCGCAATGCGCGGGGGCATCAACACGTTTATGGACCTGGTGGATGCGGCGAACCTCGAAGCAGTGGAGATCTTGCGCGGGCCGAGCAGCGCGCAGTACGGCAGCGATGCGCTGGGCGGAAGCGTGCAGTTCCTGACGCGCGCGCCCGCGCTTTCCGCGGGTGCGCCGGCATTCCATGCACGCACCAGCACGTTCTTCAACAGCGCCGATGCCGGCTTCGGCACGAACCTGACGGCATCGTACGCGGCCAAGAAGTTCGGCGTGCTCGCCAACGTGGCCGGGCGGCGCTCGAACGGGCTGCTCGTTGGCCAAGGCCTTGATTCGCACGCCGCAGTGACGCGCTTCTTCGGGCTGTCTTCGACCGCGCTGGTGGACGGGCGGCTGCCGGGCACGTCGTTCACGCAGTACGGCGGGATGTTCCGCATGAACTGGACGCCGGTGACGGGCACCAGCCTTACCGCGAATTACATCCGCGGGCAGCAGGACGGCGGGCGGCGGTACGACCAATTGCTCGGCGGCGACGGCAACCTCATCGCTGACTTGCGCAACCTGATGAACGACCTCTTCTACGTGCGCTTCGACCATGCGGGCGTCCGCCGCGGCGGACTGGACGATATCGTCTTCACCTATTCCTTCAACGCGCAGCGCGAAGAGCGCGTGAACCAGGGCGGCAACGGAAATCCGAACGGCGCCATCACGCACGAGCGCGAGCGCACGCGCGCCCACGGCGTTCAGGGCATGGCCATGAAGCAGTGGAACTCGCGACTCAGCTCGCTGCTCGGCGCGGAGTTCTATCACGAACGCATCGGCGCACCGGCATTTGCTTTCAACCCGGTGACCAGCACAAGCGCTCTGACCCGGCCGCGCGTGCCCCACAATGCGCTCTATAAGAGCGGCGGGATTTATCTACAGAACATTCTGGAAGTGGTGCCGCGCAAGCTGCGCCTGGTAGGCAACGTGCGCTATTCGGCGGCCAGCTATCGCGCGCGGGCCGCGGACGCACCGCTCGTCGGCGGGCTGCCACTGTGGCCGGATGATTCGCTGCGCGTAAACGATTGGACCGGACGCGTGGGATTCAGCTACACGCCGGTGGAAATGGTCACTCTGGCCGCCAACATCAGCCGCGGATTTCGCGCGCCGCACATGACCGACCTCGGCACGCTGGGACTGACCGGCTCCGGATTCGAAGTGGCTGCGCGGGACATCGCCGGGCTCGGCGGCACGGTGGGCTCCACCGCGGACAGCACCGCGATCACTACGGGTCGCGGGGTGACGCAGGTGCAGCCGGAAACGAATTGGAGCTACGAATTCAGCGCGCGTTTGCGACACAAGCGCTTCGAAAGCGACCTTGCGTTTTTCGTGAACGACATCCACGACAACATCACCAAGCAGTCGCTGATCCTGCCGCCGGGCGCGGTGGGGATGGGGACTTCGCTCGGTGGGCAGCCCATCACTTCGCAGAATGCCAACGGCGTGGTGTTTGTGGCCGCCTCCACCAGCCCGGTGCTGGTGCGGACGAATTTCGACAACGCACGCATCTGGGGCGTGGAGCACGATATGGAAGTGAAGCTCGCCTCCGCTTTGTCGCTGCGCACCGTGTTCAGCTACGCCCGCGCCCGCGACACGCGCACGGGGCTCGCCCCGAACATCGAAGGCGGCACGCCCGCGCCGGACGGCTGGGTGAAGCTGCGCTACGCGCCAGCCTCGGGACGTTACTGGATCGAGCCGTACATGCACGCGGCCGCTCGGCAGAGCCGTCTTTCAAGCCTCGACCTCTCCGACCGGCGCACCGGCGCGGTGCGCTCCCGCACAAACATCGCAAACTTCTTCAACCGCGGCGCGCGTGTGCGCGGGCTAATCGGCGCCGGGCCGGACACAATTTTCGGCACCGCGGACGACGTGCTGCTGGCCACAGGCGAAACGCTTCTCCAAGTGCAGGATCGCGTGCTCGGCGTGGGCGTGAACTCCGCGCCGATGTGGCTGGCGATTCCGGGCTACGTCACCTTCAACGTGCGCGGCGGCTTCCGCCTCGGCGAGCGGCACGACTTCACCGTGGACTTCGAAAACATCGGCGACCGGAACTACCGCGGAATTTCGTGGGGCGTGGATGCGCCCGGCCGGGGCGTGACGCTGCGCTATTCCGCGCGGTTCTGACGCAACGCAACACACGAATCGCATGCCGCCGGGCGCCCCTACGGAAGCGGAATTGCCGACAACCCTCTCGCCTGTTCTCCTCCCCGGGACCGCAAATTATTCCTTGACATGTCCCGGAGCACGTTTATCCTGTAGCCACTTCCACGCGTATGTACTGACAGGCTACTGCCGTCGTTCAACAAGGAGTCGCTCATGACACACCTACGGGGCTCCGGGCTCGCGATTCTCGTCGTTCTCCTGCTGGCGGGAGCAGTGCTCGCTGCCGGCGACCAGATCGCCGATCTGGAAAACAAAGTCGCAAAAATGGAAGCCATGCTGAAGGAGGAGCCGGCGGAACTCCGTCCGATGATCGCTCGCGGGCTCGCCGCCGCGCGGCGCGAACTGCGCCAGGCGCTTCAGGATCGCTTCGACTTGCTCAGCCAGATGGCGGCGACGACTCCGGACGAGCAGAAGGCCAAAACCGAACGGCTGGAAAAATTGCGCAGCCGCATTGACGAACTGAACGGGCA
>JACOSF010000046.1 GCA_016179005.1 Acidobacteriota bacterium
CGGCGCAATGTCCATTTCGCCCAGCGTGGATCACATGGAGCGCGCCTACGACGATGCCAAGTACGGCCACCACTCGCGCCGCCCGTACATTGACATCGTCATCCCCAGCCTCACTGACCCGAGCGTCGCGCCGCCGGGCAAGCACGTGATGAGCTGCTTCGTCCAGTACGCGCCCTACAAGCTCGCCGAAGGGACGTGGGACGAGAAGCGCGAAAGCTTTGGCGACACGGTGATTGACACGATTTCCGAATACGCGCCCAACCTGAAGAACATCATCCTGCACCGCCAGGTGGTCACGCCGCTGGACATGGAGCGCGAATTCGGGCTCACCGAAGGCAATATCTTCCAGGGCGAGCTTTCCCTCGAACAGCTTTTCTTCCTGCGGCCCGTGCCTGGCTGGGCGCGGTACAGTACGCCCATCAAGAATCTATACATGTGCGGCTCGGCGACGCATCCTGGCGGCGGCATCATGGGCGCGCCGGGGCGCCTCGCCGCGCTGAAGATACTTGAAGAAAACAAGAAAGGAGGCAACTAGCCATGGCCGGCACGCGCGATGTGATCATTCTCGGCGCCGGTCATAACGGGCTGGTCGCTGCCTTCTATCTTGCCAAAGCTGGGCTGAAGCCTCTCGTGCTCGAGCGACGCCCGGTGGCCGGCGGCTGCGCCGTCACCGAAGAATTTTTCCCGGGCTTCCGCGGTTCGACGCTGGCCCACGGCGGCGGGCCCATCCGCGCGGAAATTTCCCGCGACATGAAGCTCGCCAAGCACGGGCTGCATATGCTGGCGCCCGACCCGCGCCTCTTTGCGCCCGCGCCTGACGGCCGCGCGCTGTTGCTCTACGGCGACGCGGCAACGTCGGCGGCAAACATCTTGCAGTTTTCAAAGAAAGACGCCGAGAAGTATCCGCATCTCCAGAAAACGCTCGCGCGCATCGCCGCCCTGCTCGACCGCTTGCTGACCATGACTCCGCCGGAGATCGACAACCCCACCACGGGCGAGTTGATGCACCTGCTGATGACCGGCCGCGAATTCCGCGCCCTGGGCCGCGACGACATGTTCCGCGTACTGCGCTGGGGCCCCATGGCCATCGCCGATTTTGTCGCCGAATGGTTTGAGACCGACCTCTTGCGCGCGGCCGTCGCCGCTCGCGGCATTTTCGGCACGGCGATGGGCCCGTGGTCCGCCGGCTCGACCGCGGTGATGCTGCTCCGCGCTCCTGCTGACGGAAATCCCACGGGCGGGGCCGCGTTTCCGCGCGGAGGCATAGGCGCGATGACGCAGGCCATGGCCGCGGCGGCCACCGCAGCCGGCGCGGAAATCCGCACCGACGCGGAAGTCGCGCAGGTGCTCGTGAAAGATGGAAAAGTTGTGGGTGTAGCGCTGGCTAGCGGCGAAGAGATTTCCGCGAAAGTTGTCGTCTCCAACGCTGACCCGCGCCGCACGTTTCTGAAGCTGCTGGACCCCGTGCATCTCGGGCCGGACTTCGTCGTGAAGATGCAGAATTATCGCTGCGCCGGCAACCTGGCCAAGGTCAACCTCGCGCTCGACGGCGTGCCGCAATTCTCCGCGCTCGAAAACGTTGGCGCGAGCGCCGCCGCGCTTGCCGGGCGCATCCACATCGGGCCGGAGATTGACTACCTCGAGCGCGCCTTCGACGCCTCAAAGTATGGAAAGTTTTCCGAGCAGCTCTACCTCGAAGCCGCCATCCCGTCGCTTTCCGACCCCTCGCTCGCGCCCGCGGGCAAGCACGTGATGTCCATCTACGTGCAATTCGCGCCGTACAAGTTGCGCGAAAGTTGGTCGAGCCGGCGCAATGCGCTCGGCGATGCTGTGGTGAAAACGCTGGCCGCCTATGCGCTAAAACTCCCGGAAATGATTCTTCACCGCCAGGTGATCACCCCGGCGGACCTCGAGGAGCACTACGGCCTCACTGGCGGACACATTTTCCACGGCGAGCTCGCACTCGACCAGCTTTTCACCATGCGCCCGATTCTCGGCTGGGCGCGCTACCGCACGCCCCTGGACGGCCTCTATCTCTGCGGCAATGGCACGCACCCCGGCGCCGGCCTCACCGGCCAGTGCGGCGCCAACGCCGCCCGCGACATCATCAAAGACGTCAAGCGCTGAATTCCTGGAACCTCTGCGATGGCCGGCTGCGTTCTTGCTCTTACTCGCGCCGGGATCTTTTCCA
>JACOSF010000174.1 GCA_016179005.1 Acidobacteriota bacterium
AACCGCCCACCCGCGGCCCAACTGAATGGAAACTCTCCCAGCGAATAATGCCCGCACGGCAGCCGCAGGACTTCGTGGCGTACGCCATTGGAATGCAGTGACCCAATAATTTCCTCGGATAATTCAGAAATAAATGTCGGATCGTATTTCCCGGTGATCAGCAGGCAGCGCTGTCCGGTGCCGTGCACGCGATGGATGTACGGGCACGGGCTCACCGGCGCCCAATACTCCCGGATTTCCTCCGCCGACACCGTTGCGCGCAGCGCTTCCCACACGTGGTTGGTGGTCATGCCCGTCCGCACCACATCTCCAAAATATGTGGACACGTGCAGGTACGCGCCGGCGCGCACCGCGCGGTCGTGGCACATGGTAATGAACCCGATGGACGAACCGATGCTCGTTCCCAGAATCCCCAGCTTGCCGTATCCCATCTGCTCCAGCCAGCGCAGGCATCGCCGCACGTCCATCACCGCCTGGCGGTTCGCCTGAATGGTCAGTCCGATGTTCGGTCCGACCAAATGGTCCGCGCGCTCGTGACCCGGCGCGTTGCGCTCTTCGTGATAGGGCATGGTCAGCCGCAGCGCGGTGATCCCCAGCTTGTTCAACCACCGGCAGACGGGCACATGGTTGTCCGCCTTGGCGTTCCAGTTCGGCATCACCACTACAGCCGGCCCCGATTTTTTCGCGGGGAAAAACCGCGCCCGCACCAGGTTATTTTCTTCCCACGGAGACTCAATCGCGCTGGTAAACGTCAAGCGGTCGCCATCGAGCCGGTAATCCGTTGCGGGCCCGGTGGCGTACCACGCGTCACTGTTGGCGATGGTTTCCGCAGAATACTGCCGCAAAAATCCGCGCGGGTCTTTTTCATCGGCGCGCCCGCCGATGTACTCCAACCCCCACGCGAACGGCAGCACGCGCCGGTTGTCGTCGGTGGTCCACCGGGCATGCTCATAGCGCCGAATTTTCTGTTCGAGCCAGGACATTGAAAAACGATCCATTATCGGAACGACCCGCAGAACTGTCAAATCCCCTCGGCTGAAGCGTGCAAATTGCAGCCCCAGTTGCTGTTCCTGCGTGTTGTTCTGCATTCCCTTCACCCCGCGCAAGACACCCTAAGCCCTGATTCTTTCGCCCTGCCATCTCATTGGACACGTTTGCCGCGGCGCTTCTTGAGCGCCCCGCTCGCTTGTGGCACAGTGCAGAAATGCAGGAAATGCACCCGTTGGCCGAACGGCTAATCCTTCCGGAAAGTTTCGTTTCTGGATTCACGTTTATTCTGGGCCTGCTGGTGGGGAGTTTCCTGAATGTGTGCATCAGCCGCCTGCCCCGAGAAGAGTCGGCGGAGCGATCCATCGTGAAACCGCGCTCCCATTGTCCGAAGTGCAAGACGCCCATCGCCTGGTACGACAACATTCCGCTGCTGAGTTACCTGCTGCTCGGCGGAAAGTGCCGCGCCTGCAAGGCAAAGATTTCCGCGGTGTATCCCGTCGTGGAGTTGCTCACCGGGCTGCTTTTTCTCGCTTGCCTGATTGAGTTCGGAATGTCGCTTACAGCAATGAAGTGGGCGATTTTTTGCTGTGTGCTGCTCGTGCTGGTTTTCACGGACATTTTCGACCGCATCCTGCCGGATCCCGTCAACTATTTCGGCCTTGGCGTGGGATTGCTGCTCGCATTTTTCTTCGAGCCGGCGGACAGCACCGCCGCGTGGCTCGCGGGGAAGATCTTCGCCTACCCTCCTCCGTTGCCGGCGCTGTCATTCGTGGACGCGCTGCTCGGCGCCGCGCTCGGCGGCGGCATGCTCTGGCTGGTCGGCGAAGTCTATTTGAAATGGCGCGGCCACGAAGGCCTGGGCTTTGGCGATGTCAAGATGATGGCCATGGCCGGCGCGTTCCTCGGCCCGCAGCGAACCTTTCTCACCATTCTTGTCGGCTCGCTGCTCGGCAGCGTTCTGGGATTGCTATTCATCCTCGTCCGTCGCAAGGGTTCGGAGTACGAGCTGCCGTTCGGCACGTTTCTCGGTGTCGCCGCTTTGCTCGTAGTT
>JACOSF010000175.1 GCA_016179005.1 Acidobacteriota bacterium
GACGTGGACACGGTCATCAACGTCGGCGCGCTGAAGTCCGGCCAGGACGAATTGGTCGAGCAGGAAATCCGCGGCGTGGTGGAAGCCTGCCATCGCGGCGGCGCGATCTGCAAGGTGATTCTCGAAACGGCGCTGCTCACCACCGAGGAAAAGGTTCGCGCCTCCGTCGCCTGCAAAAACGCCGGCGCGGATTTCGTGAAGACCTCCACCGGCTTCGGCCCGGGCGGCGCCACCGCCGAAGACGTGGCTCTGATGCGCGCCGCCGTGGGCCGCGAAATGGGCATCAAGGCCGCGGGCGGCATCCGCAGCATCGAAGACTTCAAGAAAATGGTCAGCGCCGGGGCCACGCGCATCGGCGCCTCCGCCAGCGTGCGCATCCTCGAAGAAGCCTGCGGCCCCTCGCGAAATTGACACCGCGGTACTCTCGCGCAGTGTCATCCTGAGTCCGCCGCTGGTGGACGAAGGATCCCCCGCCCGCGCCGTTTTCCACCACCTGCTATAATAGTCAGTTAGCATCGCGGCGCCTCACGTTCGCGCCGCGTGCTGCTCGCACACATGGATCCAGTCGAAACACCGTCGTCGCTCACTGTGCCTACCGAGGTGCTTGCCACCCTGGCCGAAATCGTCCAGGAGATGAGCGCCTCGCTCGACCTGGATGAAGTTCTGGTCACCGCCGCCGACCTCATCCGCCGCCTCATTGACTACGAAATGTTTGCCGTCCTGCTTCTGGACGAGCGCACGCAGACCCTGCGCTTTCGGTTCGCCATCGGCCACCGCAGGGAAGTGGTCGAGAATTGGCAGATCGCTTTGGGGCAGGGCATCACCGGCCGGGCAGCGGCCACCGGCAAACCCATCCGCGTCGGCGACGTTTCCAAAGAGGAAAATTATCTCAACGGGGTGGAAAGCGTGCGCTCCGAGCTGGCCATCCCGCTGGTTCACAAAGGCAAGTGCATCGGTGTGCTGGATATTCAGAGTCGCGAGCTCGACTACTTCACGCGCGACCAGCAAAACATCCTGACTCTTCTGGCCGGCCGCCTGGCCATCGCCATCGAGAACGCGCGGCTCTTCGAGCACGAGCGCGATCAGGCCGAGACGCTCATCCTGCTCCACGAAGTGGCCCAGGACGCCGGCGCCATCCTCGACGTCGAAGAACAACTCCGCCGCGCCGCCGAGCTTGCCAAGCGCGTGATTGACTACCAGATTTTCAGCATCTTGCTCTACGACGAGCGCGACAACACCTTCCACCATCGCATCACCGTGAAGTTCGGCGAGCGCATCCAGGAAAAATTCGCTGTGCCCGCCACCGAGGGCATCGTCGGCGCTGCCGCATCGAGCCGCAAGCCGGTGCTCGTCCCCGACGTGAGCAAAGATCCCCGCTACCTGCACGTCAATGCGGAGACGCGCTCCGAGCTGGCCATCCCCATGGTTCACAAGGGCCGCGTCATCGGCGTCATGGATTTGGAAAGCCCTCAGCTCAATTACTTCACTGGGGACCACGTGCGCACGCTCTCCATCCTCGCGGCGCATCTGGCTGTCTCGCTCGAAAACGCGCGGTTGTACCAGGAGGTGGCCCGCGGCGAGGCCCGCATGGAGCGCGAACTCCGCGCCGCCCGCCGCATCCAGGGCGCACTGCTCCGCAAAGTACCCACCGAGGACTACGGCCTGGACATCGCCGCGCGCTACGACTCCGCCCGCGAGCTTGGCGGCGACCTCTACGATTTTCTCCGCTACGGCCCGCAGCAGTTGGGCGTGGGCTTGGGCGACGTCAGCGGCAAGGGCACAGCGGCGGCGCTCTACTGCGCCGTGGCCATCGGCATCCTTCGCAGCCTCGCGCAACAGAAGCTTCAGCCCGCCGAGATGCTGCGCGAGATGAACCGCCTGATCTGCGAGCGCCGCATCGACGAGCGCTTTCTGACCATGTGTTTTGCCACCTGGCAGAAGGGCCGCAACCGTCTGCGGATTGCCAACGCCGGACAGTCGCAGCCCCTGCTCTGGAAAAAGGGCCGCTGTGAAAAGCTCAACCTCGTCGGATTTCCGCTGGGTCTTCAGGACGAAGTTTCTTATGACGAATGGTCCACCACGCTTGACCCGGGCGACATGCTCGTGTTCTATTCCGACGGCGTCACCGATGCGGCCAACGGCCGCGGCGAGCTTTACGGCACGCAGCGCCTCGCGGATCTCATCGCCGCCAACGCGTCGCTCACGGCTGGGGAGTTTGCCGATCTCGCGCTGGCGGACGTGGAGCGCTTCGCCGAGGGCACTCCCGCCGGCGACGACATCACGCTGGTGATTCTCAAGGTCAGGTGATTGTGGGTACACCCCGGGCTACTTCCAAGCGCTTCGCCGATCCTGCGGACTTCACCCCGTTCTTTGAACGCCGCGCGGGCGAGCTGCATTGTGAGCGCGTGCCGCTCGAACGAATTGCCGCGCGGCTGGGCACTCCCGCTTACGTGTACAGCCGCGCCGCCATCACCGCCACTTACCGGCGTCTGGATCGCGCGTTTGCCGGCCCGGGCGGCGTTCCGCACACCATCTGCTATTCCGTGAAAGCGAATTCCAATCTTTCCATCCTGCGGCTTCTCGCGCGCCTCGGCAGCGGATTCGACATCGTCTCCGGAGGCGAACTCCACCGTTTGCGCCGCGCCGGCGTCTCGCCGAAAACAATTGTTTTTTCCGGCGTAGGGAAGACCCGCGAAGAAATCTGTGACGCGCTGCGCGCTGGCATCCTTCTTTTCAACGTGGAATCCGCGGCCGAGCTGGAGATCCTCGCCGCGGAAGCCGCCCGCCTGCGGCGTCCCGCCGCGGCCGGTATCCGCGTCAACCCCGACGTCGAGGCTGGCGGCCATCCACACATCTCCACCGGCCATCACCGCCACAAGTTCGGCATGGACTGGGACGACGCCCGCCGCCTCTACCTGGCGCACAAGGATTCGCGCTGGATTCGCTGGCAGGGCATCAGCGCGCACATCGGCTCGCAGATTTTGAGCGCCGCGCCGTTCCGCAGCGCGATTGCGCGGCTCGCTGCATATGTGCGCGAACTGCGCCGCGCGGGAGTGGCGCTGAAGTACCTCGATTTCGGCGGCGGCATCGGAGTGCGCTACGCGGCGGAAGATCCGCTCGAAGTCCGCAATTACGCCGCGATTGTCACCCGCGCGCTCCGGCCGCTTGGCTGCCACCTGCTGCTCGAGCCCGGTCGCGTCATTGTCGGCCAAGCGGGCGTGCTGCTGATGCGCGTGCTCTATACCAAAACCAACCACGGCAAAACCTTCGTCGTCGTGGACGCCGCCATGAACGACATGATCCGCCCCGCGCTCTACGGCGCAGTTCATCCCATCACTGTTGCGGGGGCTTTACGCCCCCGCACTGTTGCTTCACGCGGTCCCTCGTCGTCGCGCGCCGACATCGTCGGCCCCGTCTGCGAAACGGGCGACTGTTTTTTGCAGGATTGGCCGCTCGGGGAAGTGAACTCTGGTGATCTGCTGGTTCTCTGGGGCGCCGGCGCTTACGGCTTCGTTGCCGCATCCAACTACAATTCCCGCCCCCGCCCTCCGGAAGTCCTGGTCGAAGGCTCTCGCTTCCGCCTCATCCGCCGCCGCGAATCCTTCCAGGATTTATGTAGGGGCGAGCTTTAGCTCGCCATCTGGCTCCTCACTTCACTTGGTGCACAATCTTGCCGCCGACTACTGTGCTCAGCACTCTCACAACTTCGAGTTTTTCCGGCGCAATTGAAAACAAATCCGCATCCAGCACCACAATATCCGCCAGCTTGCCCGCCGTCAGTGATCCCTTTTCCTTCTCTGCAAACTCCGCATACGCGGACCCCATCGTGTAGGCCTCGATCGCCTCAGCCAGGGAAATTTTTTGTTCCGGATACCACCC
>JACOSF010000157.1 GCA_016179005.1 Acidobacteriota bacterium
GCACAACCCGCTGTCCGCGTTGAAGGCCGGCACGGAGCGGCTGACGCAGGGCCAGTTGGGGTACCAGATTGTGAACGGGGGCCAGGACGAAATGGGTGAGCTGGCGGCCTCCTTCAACGCCATGAGCCAGCAACTCGGCGACGCGCGGGAAGAGATCACCGCGTGGGCGAACACTCTGGAGAAACGCGTGGACCAGAAGACCCGCGAACTCCAGCGCGCGCAGGACTGCATGCTTCAGGTGGAGAAGATGGCCTCCATCGGGAAACTGGCCGCGGTGGTGGCGCACGAGATCAACAACCCGCTGGCCGGCATCCTGACCTACACAAAGCTGTTGCAGAAGTGGGTCATACGCGGCGAATGGGATGAGGCGCGGCGCGCGGAGGTTCGCAGCTCACTGGATCTGGTGGAGAGCGAAATCCGCCGCTGCGGCGAAATCGTGAGAAACCTGCTGGTTTTTTCGCGCTCGGCACCCATGAACCTGGAATGGACGGACTTGAACGCCGTGGTGGACCGCTGCGTTCGGCTCGTGCGGCACCAGCTCGAACTGGCGAATATCGAACTCGGGCTCCAGCTCTCAAATGACCTGCCCGTGGTGCACTGCGACGCCGCCCAGATGGAGCAGGTGCTGCTCGCGTTGGTGATGAATGCCATTGATGCCATGCCTCGCGGCGGGCGCCTGCGCCTGACCAGCCGCCTGCCAGCGGACGGCGCGCTGGCTGAACTCGAAGTGCAGGACGATGGCGTGGGCATCCCGCCCGACCTGCTCCACAACCTTTTCGAGCCGTTCTTCACCACCAAAGAACGCGGGCACGGCGTGGGGCTCGGTCTGGCCATCAGCCGCGGGATCATCGAACGGCACGGCGGAAAGATTTCCGTGGCGTCGGAGCCGGGCCGCGGGACGACGTTTACCATCCGGCTTCCACTGGAACGACGCCCGCCGGACAGTTCGAAAACGGAGAGAGCCGAACCGCAACCCGCAACCGCAGAGAAAGCGAGGTAGCCAATGCTGCGCGAGAAAGCAAAACTCCTCATCGTGGATGACGAGCCTATCGTCCGTGATTCGCTCGGAAAATGGTTCCGCGAAGAAGGCTACGAGATCGGCACCGCGGAAAGCGCCAAGGAAGCCTTGACCCGGCTGGCGGAACATCCGTGGGACCTCGCGCTGGTGGACATCAAAATGCCCGGCACCGATGGGATCGAACTCCAGCGCCGCCTGCATGAAATCAATCCCGAGCTCACCGTGATCATCATGACCGGCTATGCCTCCGTGGAGACGGCCGTGGAGGCGCTGAAGAACGGCGCATACGACTACATCACCAAGCCGTTTGACCCGGACGACGTGGCGCACCTAGTGCGCAACGCGCTGTCCCACCTTCACGCCGAGCGGGAGAACGTGCGCCTGCGCGAAACGGTGGCGGAGGTGGCGCGCCCGCCGGAACTGGTTGGTCAGAGCGCGGCCATGCAGCGCGTCTTCGAAGCCATCGAGACGGTGGGGCCCACGGACGCTACCGCGCTGATCATGGGCGAGAGCGGCACGGGCAAGGAACTCGTGGCGCGCGCGGTGCACACGGCCAGCGCGCGGCGCTACCACCCGATGGTGGTGATCCATTGCGGCGCGCTGACGGAAACCCTGCTCGAATCGGAATTGTTCGGCCACGAGAAGGGCGCCTTCACCGGCGCGCAGTACCGCAAGAAAGGAAAATTCGAAATCGCCGAAGGCGGCACCGTCTTCCTCGACGAGATCGGTGACATCAGCCTGAAGACGCAGACGGACTTGCTGCGCGTGCTCCAGGAGCGGGAAATCACCCGCGTGGGCGGGAACCAGCCCATCAAGCTGGACTTCCGCTGCGTGGCCGCCACCAACAAGAATCTCGAGACACTGATCGAAGAGGGCAAGTTCCGTCCCGACCTTTTCTATCGCCTGAATGTCTTCCGCATCGAGATTCCGCCCTTGCGCGAACGCCGCGAGGATATTCCGCTGCTCGTGGATTATTTCGTGCGCAAGTTCTCATTGGCCATGTCCAAGAAAATCAGCAGAGTCGCACCGCAGGCCATGCATATTTTGCAGGAACACGCCTGGCCGGGAAATGTCCGGGAACTGGAAAATGCCGTGGAGCGCGCCATGGTGGTGGCGCAGGAGCCCGAACTGCGCGAGCAGGACTTCACGCTGAAGTTGCAGCAAAACGGGGCCGAAGGGCGCACGCTCGATGATATCGAGAGGGCGCATATCCTGCGCGTGCTCGACGAGTGCAACGGCAACCAGACGCGCGCCGCCCAGGTGCTGGATATCGACCGGGTGACGCTCTACAACAAGCTGAAGCGTTACGGCTGGAAGCGGCCGCACGGGGAACCATCGCCCGAGGAACTGGCCTCTGCGGACCGGAAAAAATGAACGGGATCGATCTTGTGCCTGTGGGCGAAGTGAGCCGCACGGTTCTCGATGAACTGCGCGCGGGGCTGGGGTCCGTGTTCCGGGCGCCGTGTTCCATTCTCGATGAACACATTGATCCGTCATTCGCCTGGCATGCGGTGCGCAATCAGTTTCACTCCAGCGAGATTCTCGCGCAAATGCACCACGGCCTCCGCCCAGGGGTGCGGCGGCTGGGCGTCACGGGTGTGGACCTCTACGTTCCGATCTTGACTTTCGTCTTTGGTGAAGCGGAGGTCGGCGGCGCGTGCGCGGTGGTGTCTTCGCACCGGCTGCGCCAGGAATTCTACGGGCTTCCGGCCGCTCCCGACGTCGAGGGAGAGCGGTTGTTGAAGGAAGCCGTGCACGAGCTGGGCCATACATTGGAGCTGACCCACTGCAACGACTACCGCTGCGCGATGGCCGCATCACATTCCGTGGAATGGATCGACATGAAAGAAGCGGAGTTTTGTGAGGACTGCCGCGAGGCGGTATCCCGGCTTGGA
>JACOSF010000158.1 GCA_016179005.1 Acidobacteriota bacterium
GGGCAGGGCCTTTTCCCAATTGGCCCAGTCACGGTTTTCGATTTGCAGGGCGATGGGAGCGCCGATGGTCTGGCCGTGGCGCACGCCGCCCAGCGCGACCACTTTGTCTTTTTCGATTTTCTGGCGGCCGCCGCGACCGTAACCGAGCTGGCGGCGATGCATCTCGCGATTCACAAAGTCGAAATCCACGGGCAGGCCGGCGGGCAACCCGGAGATCCAGGCCACCAGGGCTTGCCCGTGCGATTCTCCCGCGGTGACAAATCGGAGCAACTCTTGTGTCCTTCGGGTCCCGCGCTGCGGGACAAAACATCGCATTCTACAGAAGCGCTCGTGGCGCGTCCAGCGGAGTGCCCTGACGATGCCACGGCGCGGGGCAACGCATCCGCCTGCCCCGCAAAAGCGAGCGGGACGCAAACAGCGCGCTTGACGGCTCTGCACGGCGACGCTACGCTGTCTCGTCATGCATGAAGCGGCCGAGTTGTCTCCGCTTTCGGTCATCGCCGAGCAGATTAAGCGCCGCGTATTCGCGGTGCAGGACTACTCGTTGCTGTGTTTCCGTGCGCTGGCCAACATCTTCACCACGCCGCGCTACATCCCCGAAACCCTGGACCAGATGGACGTGATCGGCGTGGGCTCGCTGCCCATCGTCATGCTCACGGGATTTTTCATCGGCGCGGTGATGGTACTGCAGACGTCGTCACAGTTCGAGCGCTTCGGGCAGACGGCCCTGACCGGAGACGTGGTGGCCATTGCGCTGGTGCGCGAGCTGGGGCCGAGCATTTCCGCGCTGCTGGTGGCGGGACGCAATTCGTCGGGGATCGCTTCGGAGCTGGGCTCCATGGTGGTAACCGAGCAAGTGGACGCCATGCGCGCGATGGGCACGGACCCGGTGCGCAAGCTGGTGACCCCGCGCGTGGTGGCCACGATTCTGATGCTGCCGCTGCTGACGGCGGTGGCGGACTTCATCGGGCTGGTGGGCGGCTTCATCGTGTCCAATTTCGAGCTGCGGTTGGACCCGGTGCAGTACTGGACGCGAGCGGTGGACGCGCTGGCGTTCGGTGATTTGATTCAGGGCCTGACCAAACCGCTCATTTTCGGGTTCATTCTTTCCACTGTGGGGTGCTACCAGGGCTTGCGCGTGCGCGGTGGCACGCAGGGCGTGGGCCGCGCGACAACGCAGGCGGTCGTAGTGGCCTCCGTGTTGATCCTCGTAGTCAATTTCTTCCTGACGCGTTTCCTGCTGTGGATCTTCCATTAGTTTCCTCGGCACGGCCGTTTGCATCTATAATCACTGTCTGACTATGAGTCACCCCGTCCCCACCCCGGGCGTGTTGATTCGCGAATGAGCCCCAACGCCACGCTTGAGCCCGTGATCGCCTTCGAGGGTGTACGTATCGGTTTCGACGAAGGCGAAGTGCTGCACGGCGTCAGCCTGCGGGTGACCTCGCGCGAAACTAAGATCCTCGTCGGCGAAACGGGGTCCGGAAAAACTCTCCTTCTCAAACTGGCCGCGGGACTCCTGCGCCCCGACGCGGGGCGCGTGATGGTCCTGGGGCAGGAAATCTCCGCCTTGCGCGAAAAAGATCTGCTGGACTTTCGCCGGCAGGTGGGATTTGTGTTTCAGGAAGGCGCGCTGTTCGACTCGATGAGCGTAGAAGAAAATGTGGCCTACCGGCTGCGCGAGGAAGGCGTGGACGAGGCCGAGATCGAGCACCGCGTGCTTGAGGCGCTGCGCTTTGTGGAACTCGAAGAGGCCATTGACAAGTTGCCGGGGGAACTTTCCGGGGGCATGCGCCGGCGCGTGTCGATTGCGCGGGCGCTCATCAGCGGGCCACCGATCGTGCTGTACGATTCGCCGACGGCGGGGCTTGATCCGGTGACGGCGCAGACCATCATCACGCTGATCCTCCGGCTGCGTGACACGCAAGGGGTGACGGCACTGCTGGCCACGCACCGCGTGCAGGACGCCTTTGCGATGGTGCACTACCGCTTCGATGCGGAAAGCGGGCGCGTGGTGCCCGCGGCGCAGAACGGAGCCAGCGCCGGTCCGGCTACGAGTTTTGTCGTGTTGCGCGAGGGCGCCGTCTATTTCGAAGGGGACTACCGCGCGATCAGCGATTCGGCGGATTCGTACGTGCAAAAGTTTCTGCTGTAAACCGCGCGGCGCCCGGGCGCAAAGCCGCGGGCAGCGCGGAAACCGGTTTGAAATACTGAGGAGGCTGTGCCATGCCGCAGAGCAAACAACTGACCTGGTCGGAACTTCGCGTGGGATTGCTGGTGCTGGTGGGACTGTTCCTGATCGCGGTGGGGATCTTCTACGTAACGGGCGCGGGGATTCTGGCCGCGAAGTACCGCGTGCGGACGTATTTGCCGGAGGTGGAAGGGCTGACCATCGGCGCACCGGTGCGTCTGGACGGCATCGAGATCGGCAACGTGGAGCGGGTGAGCATGAACCCCAAGCGCGATGACCGCAGCCGGAACATTGAATTGACGCTGCGCATCGAAACGAAATACAAGAAAGAGATCCTCACGGACTCCACGGCCAGCCTGATTACGGAAGGATTGCTGGGCAACCGCTATGTGAGCATCCAGCGCGGCGTCACTGGAGCGCCCATCCCGGCGGAGGGCGAAGTGCCCGGACGCGAGGAAAAGGCCATGAAGGCGATCGTGGAACGCGGCGCGGACTTGGTGCAGAACTTGAACGAGCTGTCCAAGACGGTGAAGAACTTGATCGCCGGGGTGGAAGAAGGCAAGGGCAACCTGGGCAAGATGCTGGTGGATGAAACCGCCTACAACAAGCTGAACGATATCCTGACCCGCGGGCAGCAGGTGGTGGCCGACGCGCAGGCCGGTCGCGGCAGCCTGGGCAAGATGCTCACGTCGGAAGAGCTCTACGACAAGGCCAACTCCGCGGCCGGGAGGTTCGACACGGTGCTGGCCGATGTCCAGTCGCAAAAGGGTACGCTGGGGAAATTTGTGTATGACCCGCAGGGGTACGAGCAAGCCAAGCAGTTCTTCGAGCGAGGTAATGCACTGTTGGCGGACGTGAAGGCCGGCAAAGGCACGGCAGGCAAGCTGGTGACCGATGATGCCTTGTACACCAAATGGCGCAACACCGGTGAAAACCTGGAACAAGCCACCGCCAAGCTGAACGCCAATACCAGCACCGCCGGAAGATTATTCAGCGACCCGCAGTTTTACGACAACATGACCGGCCTAGCGGGAGACATGCGGCTGCTGGTCGGAGAGTTCCGGCAGAATCCGAAGAAGTTCCTGCATGTGAAGTTTTCCATCTTTTAACATCGATCGCGGTATAATCCGCCCCGGAGTCGGCGTAGCGACGCGCATCACGGGTTTGTCATTCTGGTGTCACACAAGGGTCACGAC
>JACOSF010000159.1 GCA_016179005.1 Acidobacteriota bacterium
CAGATAGGCGGCAAGCTGCTGAAATGCAAGTGTGGCGGAAAGTCCGGCCATGGCTGCCAGAAGCAGCACCGGCACGACCGCAATGAAGAGGTAGGCGACGACCAGCCGGTTGCGGAGGCTCCAGAGGAGGCGGCCGCTGTACAGGGTGGTCAGGCGGTAAAGCACGTAGCCGACGATGAAAAAGTAGAAGAAGAATTCAATGAGCGTGGCCAGAAGCAGGGGCGGCTGGCGCCCTGAGGCGCGCGCCAGCCAGACCAGGCCGTACAGCACGGCGACGCTCAGGGCAAAGCGGTCCAGGCTGGAGAATCGCCGCCAGAGATTCCGGATACGTTCAGGCGCAAGTGAAGACATTGGGATTCGTAAAGCTGCGATTTACGCAGCCAGCATTTCGACTGCAGTTTCCGCAGTCAACCGTATCAGAGGAGTTTGGTGAAGAGCAAATCTGACTGACTGCACCTTCCGCAGCCCGTCTAAAACGCGATTACCATTCTAGGAATTCGGATTCCTTACTCGACTGTGCTTTACCCCGTAGGTGAAATAAATGACCATTCCAATCACCAGCCAAACCACGAGCCGGATCCAGGTGTCTGGCGGCAAGGACGCCATCAGCAAGACCGAGACGACAATTCCCATGATGGGCACGAATGGCACCCAAGGGGTGCGAAAGGGCCGCGGCAATTCCGGATGTCGTACGCGCAGCATCCAAACGCCTGCACAGACAATCACAAAGGCCAGCAGCGTGCCGATGCTGACCAGTTGTCCGAGGATACCGATGGGAATTACCGAGGCGAATATCGCCACACACAATCCGACAATGGCCGTGGATTTCCAGGGTGTACGAAACTTCGGGTGTACCTCGCCGGCCCACTTCCAAAGCAACCCATCACGGGACATAGAATAGAAGACACGCGACTGCCCCAGCAACATGACCAACATGACCGTGCTTAGTCCGGCCAGGGCGCCGGCGTTCACCATGCGGCTTCCCCAAGCCACTCCTGTTTCGCGAATCGCCAGAGAAACGGGGGCGCCGATGTTCAGCCGCGAATAGTGCACCACCCCCGTGAGCAAACCGGAGACAAGAATATAAAGAACGGTGCAGATGGCCAGAGAACCCAGGATTCCAATAGGCATGTCTCTTTGCGGATTGCGCGCTTCCTGGGCCGCCGTGGAGACCGCATCAAATCCGATGTAGGCGAAGAACACAACTCCGGCCGCGCGCGCAATGCCAGACCACCCATACTCGCCAAAACTGCCCCCATTGGGAGGAATGATCGGGTGCCAATTGTTCGAAGCAACGGTAGGATTTTTGAATACGTAGCCGGCAGCCACAATTATAAACGTGACCACGGCGACGAGCTTGATGAGTACGACAATCGAGTTGAAACGCGCCGATTCTTTGATGCCGATGATAAGAATTGTTGTCACGAAGGCGATGGCCAGGAAGGCAAGAAGATTAAAGCTGGCCGTCGCATTGGGCAGCGTGTGCCAGTCAATTCCGGCATCAGTCAAAGTTTTCTGCACGGCGGCGAGAGGCTGCCAGTTGTCTTTGTATAGAATCCAGATCCGGCCTGGAGTATCACATATCTGCGGAGGCAGCTTGATACCGTAATCCTGCAAAAACGCCACCAACGTACTGCTCCACCCCGAGGCGACCGTGGCCGCCCCGAAGGCATATTCGAGGATTAAGTCCCAGCCAATGATCCAGGCGAACAACTCGCCTAGCGTCGCGTAGCCGTACGTATAGGCGGACCCGGCGATGGGAATTAACGATGCAAATTCGGCGTAGCATAAACCGGCGAAGGCGCAGGCAATACCTGCCAGAACGTAAGAGAGCACGATCGCCGGACCGGCGTACTGCGCGGCAGCGGCGCCTGTAAGCACGAAAATCCCAGCGCCAATGATGGCGCCAATACCCAGCAAGATCAGATTGACGGGACCCAGGACGCGCTTCAGCGCATGCTCGCCAGTATCCTGTGCTTCCCGGAGCAGGACATCCAGCGGTTTTCTGGCAAAGAGTGGATTTCCCATTCGGCGTTTCTCCTTTGAAAGTCAAATCAATCCAACGTGGCCTCGTTAACTAGAAGCATTTCCCGACTTGTGATGCCAAATGTAATAGACCGGAATGCCCAGCAGGACGATGAGCAATCCGGGCCAGGTGGTCTGCGTGCGATAGAGCGCCAGCACCACCATAATGGTCACCGCGGCGACGATATACAGCACCGGCACCACTGGATAGCCGAACGCGCGATAGGGCCGCGGCGCGTCCGGGCGCTTGCGGCGAAGAACGAAAATCCCCGCGATCGTCAGGACGTAAAACACCAGCACGGAAAAAACCACGTAATCGAGAAGATTGCTGTACAGGTTGCCGTAGCGCTCCATGCCCGTGGCCGGGTCGAGCAGCGGCGCGCCAGCGACGTCGCGCAGGCGCGTGCGCGGCAGCACGAGAAGCGCGGCCCAGAGGCCCTGCAAAATCAGGCCGACCGCGGGCACGAGCTTTGCGTTGAGGCGGCCGGTGGATTTGAAGAACAGACCGTCCTTGGCCATGGCGTAATAGACGCGCGCCCCGGAAAGGATGAGACCGTTATTGCACCCGAACGTGGAGACGATGATCAGCACGGCCATGATGGTGGCCGCGGCAGGGCCAAAAATGTTCTGCAGCGCGGCGGTGGCCACGCGGTCGTCGGCGGCGTGCTGGATGCCCTGGAGGGGCAGCATCACCAGGTAGGCCACGTTAGCCAGCGTATAGAGCGTGATGACAATGCTGGTGCCCAGCGCCAGGGACAGCGGAATGTCGCGCTGCGGATTTTTCACTTCGCCGGCGGTGAAGGTGATGTTGTTCCAGGCGTCGGAGGAAAACAGCGAGCCCACCTGCGCCACACTAAAAGCCACCAGCAGTCCGATGAAGCCGCCCCCGGCAGCAACCGTCGCAACGCCGAAGAAATCGGGGGAAATGGGTTCGGCGCCGCGCACGCCCCAAAGATTCGAGAAGTTTTCGCTGATGGCGGCAGCGTTGCGGCCCAGCAGAATGCCCACGACAATCAGGCCGATGAGCGCCAGCGTTTTTGCCGAAGTAAAAAAATTCTGGATGAGCTTGCCGACATGCAGGCCGCGCGTGTTCAACACGCTGAGGAACAATATGCAGGCCACGCCCACCACTTGCTGCGTGGAAAGGCTGAGCGCGTAGCCGGAAGAAATGTTGATGGGCTTGATGATCCAGAGATCCGCGGAAATCCCGGGAATCAGCAGGCCGAGAAAGCGCGCGAAGGCCACGCCCACGGCGGCGATGGTGCCGGTTTGAATGACGAGAAACAGCGTCCAGCCATAGAGGAAACCCCACATCGGCGAGTAGGCTTCGCGCAGGTACACATACTGCCCGCCGGCTTTGGGCATCATGGCCGCCAGTTCGCCGTAGGAAAGCGCCGCCGTGACAGTGAGGACTCCGGTGATAATCCAAACCGCGAGCAGGCCGCCGGGAGAACCCACCAGGCGCGTGATGTCGGCGGACACGATGAAGATGCCGGAGCCGATCATCGAGCCAATGACGATCATGGTCGAGTCGAGAAGCCCCAGCTCGCGGACAAACTCGCGCTGTGCGGGAACCGCTGGGGCTGTCGTCGCTCGGACGCTATCCGCCATCGTTGCAGTCCTTCCGTGCTACGTCCAGATGGCAACCCGCGCGGAACCACCGCGGGTTGCCGCTACAAGTTCGCGGCGCGGCGCAGGTATTCGCGCGCCTGCGCGGCGGGATCCGCAGCCGCCAGCAAGTCGCGCGCTACGGCGACGGAATCGGCGCCGGCGCGCCAGACCTGCTCCGCGTTCTCCACTGTGATGCCGCCAATGGCCACCAGGGGTTTCCGCGAGATGGAGCGGGCCCGGCGAATCAAGTCGAGGCCGACCACCGGATCGGCCTGCTGCTTCGTCGCCGTCGGGAAGATCGGGCCGACAGCAATATAGTCCGCGGAGGTAGTCTCCGCTTCCCTCACCTGGGCCTCATTGTGCGTCGAAATGCCCACCCAGCAGTGACGGCCGCAAATGGCGCGTGCATCCTCCACCGGCAAATCTTCCTGGCCGATATGGACGCCGCCTGCGCCGGCCAGGGCCGCCACGTCCGGGCGGTCGTTTACCACAAATCGCGCACCATGTCTTGCACAAATAGAGACGAGTTCGCGGGAAAGGGAAAGAAGATTGCGCGCGGAGATCTGTTTATCGCGGTACTGGATGATCGGCAAGGATTTTGCGATGCAGCGGAATGGTCGTCTTGACGCCCTCCACAATGAACATTTCCAGCGCGCGACGCATGCGCGAGAGAGCCTCCTCGCGGTCGCGGCCGTGCACGATGAGCTTGGCAATCAGCGAGTCGTAATAGGGCGGGATGACGGCATCGCTGTGCATGGCGGTGTCCACGCGGACGCCGGTGGAACCGGGTGTATGGAACGTGGTGACGCGACCGGCGGAAGGGGTGAACGAGTCGGGGTCTTCGGCGTTCACGCGGCATTCGATGCTGTGCCCGCGGAACTCCAGGTTGGGAACGATTTCATCCAAGTGATCTCCGGCGGCGACGCGGATCTGCGACTTCACCAAATCCACGCCGGTAATCATCTCGGTGACGGGATGCTCCACCTGAATGCGGGTATTCATTTCAATGAAGTAGAAATTTCCCACGTCGTCCATTAGCAACTCGACCGTGCCGGCATTGGAATAGGCGATCTTTTCGAGCGCGTGGGCGATGCGCCCGCCCATTTCCTCGCGCACATCTGCGGAGACCGCGGTGGAAGGCGACTCCTCGAGCAGCTTCTGGTGGCGCCGCTGGATGCTGCATTCGCGCTCGCCCAGATGAATCACTTTGCCGTGGCTGTCGCCGAGGACCTGGAACTCGATATGGCGCGGGCGGTCGATATAGCGTTCGATGTAAACATCGGAAATGCCGAAGGCCTGCTGGGCTTCGGCGCGGGCGCTTTGAAAGGCGGGCAACAACTCTGCGCGGGAGCGCACGATGCGCATGCCGCGGCCACCGCCGCCGGCCACGGCCTTGATGATGAGCGGATAGCCGATCTCCCCGGCGGCGCGCAGAGCGGCATCCTCATCGGCCACCGCGCCATCGGTGCCGGGCATGATCGGAACGCCGGCCTTGGCCATTTCCCGGCGTGCGCGGTCCTTTTCACCCATCATGCGGATGGCTTCCGAGGTGGGGCCAATGAAAGTGATTTGCGAGGCCTCACAGACCTCGGCGAAGTTGGCGTTTTCGGAGAGGAAGCCGTAGCCCGGATGGATGGCGTCTACGTCGGTGATTTCCGCGGCACTGATTACCTGCGGGATGTTCAGGTAGCTGTCCTTGCTGCGCGGAGGGCCGATGCAGATGGCCTCGTCGGCAAAGCGGACGTGCAGGGAGTTGCGGTCTGCTTCGGAATAGACGGCGACCGTCTGGATGCCCAGTTCCTTGCAGGCGCAGATGACCCGCAGGGCAATCTCTCCACGATTGGCGACGAGGACTTTACGGAACATAAAGATTCAAGGGAAGCGCACATGCAAAGGCGCGGGGGTAAACCCCGCGCTACTTCTTTCGGGACGGGCGGATGGCGAACAGGGACTCGCCGTATTCGACCGGCTGACCGTTTTCGACGTACCGGCGCACAATTTCGCCGGCGGCGTCGGATTCAATCTCGTTCATGAGCTTCATAGCTTCGATGATGCAGAGCACCTGGCCGGAGGTGACCTGGTCGCCCACCTTTACAAAGGCCGCGGCGCCGGGACTGGGACACTCGTAAAAGGTGCCCACGATAGGCGACTTGACCACGTGAAGATCCTCGGCTTCCGCCACCGCTCCGGAAGGCTCAGAACGGGAAGGGGCGCCAGAGGCAGACTCAACAGAAGGGTTCGCCGAGCCATCCACCAGAATCTCCGGAGTAGCCATGGCCCCCATCCCGAAAGTTCGTGCTGGAGCCCCCGCGTGATGGGTATTGGCGGCGGGCTTCCTCAGCCGCACGCGCAGGCCGGCGTTCTCGTATTCAAACTCCTCCAGGCCATGTTGCTCCATGAAGTCCAGCATACGCTCCAAGTGGGAAAGGTCGGCGGCGGCCGGTGGCTGGGGTAGCGCAGAGCGCGGGGGTAAACCCCGCGCTACATCTTCTTTTGCGGTTTGCTTGGGTTTCTTGGCCATTTATAGTTCGAGGAATCCCCGCTGGGCGGTGGTTAAAATCTGCGCCTCGCCAGGCGTGACCACCGCGTCATCTTCGATCCGAATCCCTCCGACGCCTTCCACATAAACGCCAGGCTCGAGGGTAACCACGTTGAAAGTTTGCAGCTTTTGTTTCTGCCCTGCCGCCAGGCGCGGTTCCTCGTGAACCTCGAGTCCCAGGCCGTGCCCTGTGCTATGGGTAAAGAACCTGTCCAGCCGGTGCTTGCGGAGGACGCTCCGCGCCGCCTCATCCACCTGGCTGGCGGTCACGCCGGCCCGGAGGGCATGGCGAGCGGCGCTCTGGGCCTCCAAAACAGCCTGGTACCAGCCCCGAATTCTGCCCGGGGCCCGGCCAACGTACACTGTTCGGGTCAGGTCGCAACAGTAGTGGCGAAGTATAACACCCAGGTCGAGGACGACCAACTCATTTTTCCTCAGCCGCCGCCCCGAAGGACGCGCATGTGGCAGGGCGGAACGCTCCCCGAAAGCGACGATAGTCTCAAAAGCCGGTCCGCTGGCCCCCATGCGCCTCATGCGGTACTCAATCTCCGCGGCGAGCTCGAATTCGCGGATGCCGGGCTTGATGAGGGGCAGTACGTGTTCGAAGACCCGGCTTCCCAGTTCTGCTGCTTCCTTCATGAGGACGATTTCACCGCCGTCTTTGACCGCGCGGAGGCGCTCGATCGGACTATGGACTGGTAGCCAATGGACTCTGGCGCCAGAGGCCTTGCGCAGTTGCTTGAGCTGCTGAACGGTCAGCCGCGAATCTTCGTAGCCCACCCGCCGCAGGCGGGCCCCTGTCCGCCGCAAGCGGTCACCCGCGGCAGCAAGCAAGCTGCCCTGCACAATCCCCACCGTCGCGCCGTGGACCTCGTCGGCAGCCTGAATGGTGTAACGGCTGTCCGTGAATAGCCGGGCGCCGCGCGGTTCAATCAGAAGGGCCCCGGAAGAGCCGGAGAAGCCGCACAGGTAAAGGATATTCGGCCGATGCAGGGTGAGGCAGGCATCCATCTTCGATGCCCGCAGGAGGGCGCGGATGCGCGCGAGACGCTGTGGATAGGGTGGCTGCATAAAAAACAGGGAGGAGGCCGTAGCCTCCTCCCTCCGAGGAACCCGTTGGCCGCGGTTTAGCTGGGAACGATCCGCGGGGTGATGAAGAAGAGCAGCTCCTGAGACTTGGTGCGGATGGTGGTGTGTTTGAACAAGTGACCGATGACGGGAATGCTGCCCAAGAGCGGAACTTGGGAGATATCCGTGCTTTGTTCGGAGATGATCACGCCGCCGATGACCACTGTGCCGCCGTCGTTGATGAGCACCTTGGTCTCCGCGGACTGCGTGGTGAGAGCGGGAATGCCGCCGACGCGCGGGGTGCCGCTATCGATAGCGGTGTTTTCCACCATGACGTCCATGAAGATGGTGCCGTCGGCGGAAATCTGCGGGGTGACCTCCAGCTTGAGCACCGCGTCGATGAACTGCACGGTAATCGTGTTGTTGATGACCGTTTGCACGGGGATCTTGGTGCCCTGCTTGACGATGGCTTTCTCATTGTTCTGCGTGATGACCTTAGGCTTGGAGAGTAGCTTGCCGACTCCCTTGCTCTCCGCCGCGCTGATGATGAAGTCCAGAGCCAGGTTGGGCGAGGAGTGGGCGAAGGACGCACCACTGTTGGGGGCGGTTGCCCCGAGGTTCGAGTTGAGAGGAATGGAATTGGTCCCGCTGGCCACCAGGGGTGGCGTGGGCAGGCCGGACCCGCGGCTAATCGGGCTGACGAAGGCCGCATTGCCCACCAAACCGCCAAACACGTTGCGGCCCCCGGTGGAGGTGGTGGCGAATCCGAACTGTGTGCCGATCTCGCGGGCGAAGGCGCGCGAGGCGGCCACCACGCGGGCTTCGATCTCCACCTGCTGGCCGCGGCGGTCGAGCTGCTTGATTAGGTTGTCCAGGTCGGGAATGACGCTGGGAATGTCGCGGATGATGAGGGTGTTGGAACGGTCGTCGGACAGGATGTCGCCGCGGCTGGAAAGGAAGCGCTTGAGAGTGTCGCGCATCATGGCGGCCTTGGCATAGCTGAGGGTACGCGTGGTGGTGACCTGGTCCACGGCTTCGGCCTGGGCCTTGGCCAGATCGCGCTGGCCTTCGGCTTCCTTCTTCATGGTGTCGCGTGTGGCAATGCGCAGGACGTTGCCCTCCAATTGCTTATCGAGCTGGTTGTTGCGGAGCACGATGTCCAGCGCCTGGTCCCACGGCACGTCATCGAGCACCAGGGTGACGCTGCCACGAACGTTGGGGTCGAGCACCACGTTCAGCCCGCTGATTTCGTGAATCAGGCGGAAGAAGTCCTTGAGGTCCACATCCTTCAGGTTCACCGAGATAAGCTCGCCCTGCGACTTGCCCGCCTGCGGCGGATGTGCCGGCCCAGAAGCAACTGGCACCGTCGCTGCCGGTTTGGGTTCATCGGGAACTACCGCCACGGTTTCACGGGAATTGGCCGGAGCTGGGCTCGCCAGAGCTGAGGAAGCCTGGATCAGGTTTTCCGGCAAGGGAAGTTTTTCGGCATTGATCGGTGCCGTAGTTTGCACCGGAGCAGGCGCAGCGGAAACTGGCGCGGACGCCGGCACGGGTGCAGCCACCTCGTCCCGCAGTTGCGGGATTGGTGCAGGCGATTCGGTCTGCTGGCCGGACAGCGCTTCCGCGCCAAAAGCCACTGTGACCACGTTGCCGCGGGCACGAACGCGATGCGGTTCGTTGCGGTCCAGGTCAATCACCACGCGGACGACCTTGGCCTTGTAGCGGGCCAAGCGCACGCCCTTCACCGGCTCTGCCGCGGAAGCAATCTCTTTCTCTGCATTCAAAGCGCTCACCCCGGCGAAATCCAGAACGACGCGGTCCGGGTTGTTGAGGCGCATCACTTCGCATGCCAACCGGCCATTGCCCTCAATATGCACTTCGGCGGACTTTTCCGCGGAACGAACCACCACTTTTTCGATTGCTGTGGCGGGGGCGCTCATCGCCGCGGTCTTTACCGCCTTTTCCGGCTTCGCCGGCGGCTGCGACAGCTTGACCGGCGCAATCTGGGCAGCGCCCGGCAACGCAAAGATCAGGGCCATGTGGTCCGGCGCAAGGCGCTCGACCTGCGGCTCGACGGCAGTGTGCAAGAGCACTTCGAGGCGCACCATGGACTTGTCCCCGCCGCGATAAGCCAGCACCCGATAGCTGCTGACGATGTCGGACTTGAGGACGCGGGCCAGTCCAGTATCACCAGGAACCACACCCGCCATGTCCACGATAAAGAGGTTCTCGTTTGGCCGGTAGGTGGTGAAATCGAACGGCGCGGAGGCCTTGGCCTCGATGCGCACCGCGCTCTCCGACACTACCGCCTCCACCCGTAGCAGCCGCGCAGACGGGCCGGGGACGGCCACGAGCGGAGTGGCCAAGCACACCACGGTCGCCAGCACCAGCCATGCGACCCAATACGCCTGCCTGCTGTTCTTCATCACTGTTCTCCTGCTCTCGGATAGAGTCGTTTCACTACCTGACGATCCACTTGCTTACCGAATGGGTCCTTGCCCCGCTCACGAAGCGTAACCGCTTCCAGGGTGATCTTTTCCACAGACCCGTCATAAAGAGCGGTACCCTCACGAATGAAGTAAACCCGCTGCTGCGGATTGCTGATCACGGCGATCATCCCGCTTTGCGACCGCACAATGCCTTCCACCCGCAGTGTGGAAACCATTAAGCCGCCGGGGCCAGGAGGCAAATTCTCCGGAATGCCCTTCCCGGTATCGGTCTTGCTGATCAGAGGCTGGAAGGGATCACGTTTGGGAGCCGGAGCAGAGATTTGGGCTGTGGCCACTTTCGTGGTCGCTTTGGCGGCCGGTTTCTTTGCGACAACTTTGGCCGGAGCCTTGGAAGGAGCCGGTCGCGCGGGAGCGGGCTTGGCCTGGGCAAATGCCGCCGGACCGCTCGCGACCCAGAGGGCGAGTGCCGCAATCAAAGTCGCCGATGGCTTTACGAATCGCATCGTCAGCCCTTTCTGCCTAGCGCTTGGCCGGAGGCGTAGCCGGCGGCGTCGCCGGTGCTTCCGACACCTTGCTGAAGAAAGTCATGGCCACGAAAGTGCCAGACACCGTGGTGCCGGGACGCAGGGGATACTTGCGTCCGGCGCCTTCCGCCGTGCTCTTGAAGCTCAAGTCTCCCACATTGATGATGCGGGAGACTTTACTCAAACGGTCGAAGAACTCCGAAACCCCATAGTATGGCCCGTCCACTTCGACCTCAAAAGGCATTTCAAAGTACTGGTCGCGTGCCGCCACAGACATGGCCTTGAAGCGGCGGATGCTTACGCCGGCCGAGGCTGCCGCGCCCTGCATCAGACGGATAAATTCGTCGGCGTCCTTGTCCGCAGGAATGATCTTGCGGAGGTTTTCAATCTCAATCTGGCGTGCTTGAATGTCCCTTTCCACCTCAGCTCGCTGGCGTTGGAAGGTCTCCAGCAATGCTTTTTGGGAGATTAAATCCTTCTCGGTTCTCGAAAGCTTGTCCAGTTCCGCATCTTTCTCCTTGACCGGCGAGAAGGGAGCCAGGAAGCCTACGGCAATCAGAGCGACGGCGAGCAGGGCAAAGATCAGCGCCTGGACCGGAAGCGACATTTCGCGGAAGTTGATAGCCATTTCGTCTCTCCCCTAACTCGTCGCCGGCGCGGCCGGTTTGCTCTGCGCGGAAACGAACTCCGCGGTCAGCTTGAACAGGAACGTGGGCACGTTGGGATTGCGCTCGTCCTGCCGGGATTCGGAAATCTCCACCTTGCCAAACTTTCCGGAACGCTTCAGTTCGGTAATGAAATTGGCCACAGCGTTTACGGAGCCCGCGGTTCCTTCCAGCGTGAGCGTAGCGCCCTTCTTCTCCATCCCTGTAAGCCAGACCTGGTCGGTTCGCACCACGGTGCCCGCCAGGGATTCGAGCAACTCCTGCCCGCCGCTGCGGTTCTTGCTCAACTGGTCCAGCACCTGATACTGCTGGTCCAGCACTTGCTTCTGGGCCTTCAGGCTTTCCACCTGGGCTTTGACGCCTTGCAAGCCGGCAATCTGCTGGTTCAGGCTTTTCACCCGCAAATTGGCATCTTCGATGGCCTTTTCCTTCTGATTCAGAACGACCCAGAGGACACCCCCGGCCACCGCTAGGCTGCCGACGAGGAGCACGAGCGTCACCGCCATCCCCGCGGGTACGGCGCGGGAGGGCTTCTTGGGAGGCTTTTGGCCAAGCAGGTTGATCCGGATCATGGCGTGTCAAAACTCCTCAGCGCCAGCCCGACGGCAATCGCCAGGCGGGGCGCTAGCTCGCGGATCTCGTCTTCGTTATGACGGCCGGGGTTGATCACCACCCTACGGAACGGATAGAGCTCTTCCACAGGCATGGCAAACTCTTCACGCAACAGGTCCATCAGGCCGGGCACCCGCGCGGTCCCGCCGGCCAGGAAAATCCGCTGGATGTTTTCGCCGCTGGCGGTGGCGCGGAAGAAGTCGAAGGTCTTCTGGATTTCCAGGATCAGGATGTCGGATACGGAGCGCAGGATGTTGGCCTTCTGCTCTTCGCTGACGCCGGTGACGCTGCCGCCCATCTTGAGGCGCTCGGCGTCTTCGAAGCCGAGGTCCAGCTCCTTCTGCAGGGCGTCGGTGTACTGGTTGCCGCCCACGGAGACGTCGCGGGTGAACAGGGGAATCCCGGCACGCACAATGTTGATGCTCATGACGCTGGCGCCCACGTTCAGCAGGGCGATGGTCTGGCCGGGGTCGGGATCGTAGTTCACTTCAAAGCAGTTCTGCAAGGAGAACGCATCAATGTCCACCACCGCGGGGGTCTTGCCGGCCTGCGCCAGGACGTTGGTGTGGTTCAGAATCTTGTCCTTTTTCACGGCGACCAGCAGGACGTCCATCTGCGTGTCCATGGCCTCGAGCAGTTGGTAGCTGAGGTTCACGTCGGCGATGTCGAAGGGGATATGCTGGCTGGCCTCGTCGTTGATGCGGCTGTACAGCTCTTCCTCGGTCATCGAGGGCAGGGTGATGCGCTTGACGATGACGGAGTGGCCGGAAACGGCGGTGGCCACGTTCTTGGTCTTGATCTTCTGCTCGTCGAAGAGCTTGGAGATGCCGTCAGCGACTTCCGGCGCGTTCATGATGGCGCCGTCCACCACGGTATCCTGCTCCAGGCGCTTCATGCCGTAGCTGACCAGCTCGTAGCCCTGCTTGGTGCGTTTCAACTCGACGGCCTTGATCGAGCTGGAGCCAATGTCCAGTCCCACGAGCTCTTTCTGCTTTGCCATGCCAAACATGTGGCGGCCTCTCATGCGCGGGGATGAACCCCGCGCTACCTCTTGCCTTGCTACTTCCTTCGATTCTTCGTGCCGCTGGAAGTGCTGATCTTCTTTTCCATCCAGCGGTCCAACACCGTCTTTTTGAACTTCCAGCGGTTGCCTAGCTTAAAGGCCGGGATCTGGGCTTCGTAAATGTAACGATAGAGCGTGTCCGGCGAAACACCCAAGTACTGGGAAGCCTCGCGGATATTCATTACTTCGCGCGATTCAACCGCCAAGGTTTCCACCCCAATGCCCCCCGGACGCGCCGACCTTTATCGCAAGCTACGCCGACTCCGCAACTGTATCAAAAGCCCGGTCGAGTGGGCTTCTCTTCGGCCGGTTATGTCACTGGGGGTGGGGGGGTGTCAAGCAAACGGTTTGGGAGTTGTGCTCAAGACTCCGGTTTTTCTTGGCAATTAGGGGGTAAAAGACGGCAATACTCGCAAATAGTAGTGGTGTCAGAGAAACATACCACTATATGTTGG
>JACOSF010000160.1 GCA_016179005.1 Acidobacteriota bacterium
TGACCTGTCCCACCAGTTCGCTGAGCATCAGCGCGACCACGAACCGCATCACAGATTCGTGGGCCGTGTACGATTCAAATGGCAACATGACCAACGACGGAGCGAACTCGCTCGGTTATGATGCAGAAAACCACATGGTGAGCGCCGCCGGTTGGTCCTATGCGATCGACGGCGGGGGTCTGCGGGCAAGGAAATGCACGCCGAATTGCTCGAGCCCGACGTCGAACACGATCTACGTGTTTTCAGGCGCCAAAGTGATCGCGGAGTATGACAACGGCGCAGTTGTCGGTAGCCCCTCTATGGAGTACATTTATCTGGGAGGCAGATTGCTGGCGAAGTTCGAGGGCAGCACCACGACTTACTACCATCAAGATCATCTCTCGAACCGGGTGACAACCAACACCAGTGGCTCGATTGTAGCCCAGAACGGCCACTTTCCTTTTGGGGAGAACTGGTTCCCGACCACCAATCCAGACAAGCTGAAATTCACCAGCTACGAGCGCGACGGGGAATCCTCGAACGACTATGCTATCGCTCGCTCTCACATCAATCGCTTCGGGCGCTTCTCTTCACCCGATCCCATGGAAGGCTCAATAGTGAATCCACAGTCTCTGAACAGGTACGCTTATGTCTTAAATAACCCTTCGAATTTAACAGATCCTCTTGGGCTTGACCCGTGCGATAACCAGGACCGCTTCAGAAGCGAATCGGCCTACATCGCGTACTGTGAAGGTATTAGTCATGGCGGTGGTGGCATCACCGGTTGCACTTTGGATGGAGTCGCCGTGCCCTGTGACATGGCCAACCGAGTGCTCAGCCAAGGTGCAGCCGTGCGGTGTGGCAACAACGACTGCGGCGCCCAAAATGACAACGGGCATTGGTGTTTTTGGGGGGCTTCACCTAACGGTACTGGCGCATGCATCCCGACGGAAAGACCTGGCACGACCTTCGCAGACAACGAAGCGGCATTAGCCGCGGGAGCATTGTGGGCACAAGCAGAATCCATTGACACCGGGTATGAACACTGCGGTTTGACCTATGGAACCACAACCGCGCAATACTCTTTTACTTCTTCAGTGGAGGGAGATTCGAATTCGTGCTCGCCAGGAATTGCCATATATAGCCTGCCTTCAAATGCATGGCCAACGGGCGGATATCATGGTCACGGTCGTAATGATCCCAGCTACAACAGTGAACGGTTTTCAGTTCCGGGAGATTATCCTGGTAGCAATGGCGACACTGGATGGGCGTCGATCAACAACTTGCCTTTTTCCCTCGCCACTCCAGGCGGGCGGCTAATGATTTACTTCCCGTCCCCCAATTGTCAAAAGTTTCTTGCGGGAAGTCCGGCCGGGACAGGAACAACCATTCCAGTTTGTCCATAGGAGAATTCTATCTATGCGCCGCAGAGATTTAGTCTCAACGTTGGTGGCCCTGTTCAGCGGGCCGGGTATTGCCTTGGCGAACCGAACGACAGGCGACGAAACGGCACAGGCTGTTAGCATGATCCGCTTGATCGCGGTTCCAAACGGCTTCGATGGTCGCCGCTTGCACCTAGTTGGGTATCTTGGCCACAGTGGACCTGATAGAGGGATTGGACTGTATGTATCTGAATGTGATGGCCGCAATGGTAATACGCTGAACTCTGTTGATGTACAAGTCGAAAAATCAACCGTAAGGATGGGAATTGGACGCTACGTGATTCTCGATGCTACCTTCCATGCTCCGAAAGGCAAGGGGACGGAATTTTGGAACGGGTACCTTGACCGAATCTCGGGGCTGAGGGTGTTTCCTCCTCCAGATTAATTGGCGACACCTCACCTAGCGAGCAGCGCATCTGTAAGTACGGAGCCGCCACGACCTCTGTGGCCGTCGCCGCACTTGCCGCCCTAGTCCATTTACCACAACCTCCCGCGCAACTGTACCCAATCGCAGTCCTTTCGAAGCTGCCCGATCGCGAGTCCCCGCCGCGCCCTAACTGCTGCAGCGCCGCGCATTGCCTTAGAATCGTCATCACCCGGTGCTGGGTTTTCCCATTCCCCGTTTCCCATTTTCTCTTTTCCGACTCTCTCCCGCCGGGCGCAAGCAACCGGCAAAGCGAAAGATTTCCCGCGCTTGTCACCTGCCACATGTCACCTGGTTTTTCCTCCCTGACCCCTGACACCAGTTACCTGACCCCTGCTTGTTGCCGCAGACGTACCTTTTTCGCCCCCTTTTCCTTGACACTCCCCGAGCGGCTAACTACACTCCCCTCGGGGTTATCTTGAAGCATCCGCGAAGGTTGTCGTGTGTTGCGGTGCTTCCCTCGAGGCTCTTGAACGACCGGAAGAAAGGGGTGGGTGTGTGCTTGCGGCCCGCCGCGACGGGGGCGCACGTGTGTCGTTCCGGCGCGGGGCGGAATTCGGTTTTACGGTCGGGGCACGGGAACGCTGGTTGGAAGGTTTGAAAGTTTGAAGGTTGGAAAGTTGCCGCCACCGGCCGGAGAGCCGTGGCGTAACCTTTCAACATTCCAACTTTCAGACGTCTGTTCAAGGATGTTCATGGATCCGAAGAACGCAATCGAGCGCCGCAGCCCGGTCACGCTGGTAGCGGAGCCGTTCTCCTGGCGGAGCCTGCCGCCGGGGTCAATGGACCCCGTCTCCAGCGGGTTGCCGCTGCGAGAATACCTGCGCATCCTGCGCAAGCACCGCTGGATCATCCTGACGGTGGTGGCGGTGATGGTGGCGGTGGTCAGCGTGGTGTCCTTCCAGATGCAGCCTATCTACCAGTCCTCGGCGCGCCTGGAAATCGCCGGGGAAATGCCGGACCTCTCTACCCTGCAAGCGCTGTTCTCCATCCTGCCCAGCGACGAAGAATTCCTGCAGACGCAGGTGCGCATCCTGCAAAGCGATGAACTGGCCATGCAGACGATCCGCTCGCTGCGGCTCTTCGAGAAGCCGGAATTCTCCGTGCGGCCGAAGGGTGCGGGTTACAACGCGCCGTTCTCTCCGGCCGAGGAAGTGTCGCTGATCGGACGCTTCCGCGGGCAGCTCAACGTGCAGTTAGTCCGCACCACCCGCCTGGTGGAAGTGCGCTTCGAGAGCGCCGATCCGAAGATCGCCGCCGACGTGCCCAACGAACTCGCCGCGCTGTACATCGAGGGCAACTTCCGCAAGAAATACGAATCCACGCTGCAGGCACAGCAGTGGATGAGCGGGCAGCTCAGCGAACTGAAAAACAAGATGGAGAAAGCGCACGAGTCCCTGGTGGGCTACGAGCGGGAGAATCAGATTTACGCGCTGAGCGAAGGGCAGAACGTCACGCTGCAAAAGCTCGGGCAGTTGAACCAGGAACTGACCGTCGCCGAGAGCGAGCGCATGGCCAAGGAGTCGCAATACCAGATGATCAAATCGCGGCGGCTGGACGACTTGCCGCAGGTGTCCAGCAGCGCGTACATCCAGGAACTGCAGACGCGGTATCAAAAGCTGAGCGACGAATACGCGGAAGTGCGCGCCACGTTCGGGCCGAAGTACCCGAAAGTCCTGCGGCTGGAATCCCAGCGAGAGCGAATACCAAGTGGCGATGAGGCGGGAACAACTGTTGCGGCAGGCCGTGAACGTGCAGAAGACCGAAGCAAACGTGATGAACGAGAAACTCGTCCAGCACAGCCTGCTCAAACGCGAGTACGAAACGAACCAGCAACTTTACGATGGGCTGCTGAATCGCATGAAGGAAGCGGGCGTCAGCGCGGGCATGCGCTCGAACAACATCCATTTCGTGGACCGCGCGCGTCCGCCGCTGGCGCCGGTGCGGCCCAACAAGTCGGTGAACATCGCGCTCAGCCTGGTGGTGGGCGTGATTCTGGGCGGCGTGCTGGCGCTGTTCAACGAATACCTGGACAATTCGGTGAAGGTGCCGGAGGAAGTGGAACAACTCATCGGGCTGCCGGCGCTGGGCGTGATCCCCGCGGTGGCCAGCATCGGCACCACCAGCGCCTACTCCCGCACGCTACCGGCGGCGGCGCCCGCCAAAGCACCAACGCACGAGCTGGCCACGCTCTCGCAGCCGCACTCGATCGTGAGTGAAGCGTACCGCGCACTGCGCACGTCGATTCTGCTTTCCACCTCGAAGCATCCGCCGCAGACCATCCTGATCACCAGCGGGCAGCCGCGCGAGGGCAAGACAACGACGGCGCTCAACCTGTCCATCACGCTGGCCCAGCGCGGCGACCGCGTGGTGATATCCAACGACGTGGGCCTCAGCTCGTTCCTGGCCGGCGTGGTGAGCATTGACGACCTGCCCCGCGCAGTGCCACACATCCCGAACTTGTTCGTCATTTCGTCGGGGCCCACACCGCCCAACCCGGCGGAGTTGCTGTCCAGCGAGCCGATGGTGGGAATGTTTTCCGAACTGCGGCGGCAGTTTGATTTCATTGTCATGGATTCGCCGCCGACCATCACCGTGGCGGACAGCATGATTCTGGCGGCGCACGCCGACGGCGTGATGCTGGTGATTCATGGCGGGGTGACCACGCGCGAATCGTTGCGGCAGGCACACAAACTGCTGGCCGGGGTGAACGCACGCATGCTCGGCGTGGTGCTGAACAACGTGGACATCCGCTCCGCGGATTATCAGTATTACTACACGTATTACTACGGGGACTACTACAGACACATGCTCGAGGGCTACGGCTACGGGCACGAGCCCGAGGAAAAGCCGAAGCGCGGAGAGAAAAAAATCGGCGCGTAACGGGCCCGCCGACCTCCGGCTGCCGCCCGCTCCCGAAACCTCGGGACGGCGGGGTTCCGAGCGCCCTGGAGAGCAAGCCGACAGGACTCATGGTATTGGCGCTGGACACGTTGCCTCGAAAACTGACCGCCATTCTGCTGGCCCTCGCGGCCAGCGTTCCCCTGAGCGTCTCTCTCTGGAGCCAGTACCGCACGGACTTTTATTCCCGCCAAGGCACTGCCGAATCCCTCCAACAGGCCATCGCACTGCAACCGGGCAACGCCGAATTGCATAACCGGCTGGGCCGCGTGCTGCTGTATTCACCGGCGGGCGCCGCTTTGCGGGCCAAGGGGGAGCTGGAGCGGGCTGCCGCACTCGATCCGCGCACTGCGACGTACACCATTGACGTGGCGCTGTACCTGGAACTCGCCGACGACTTCGAGGGCGCCGCGCGGGCCATCGAACGCGCCCGCCGCGTCGAGCCGCGCACCCCGTTTATCCTCTGGCATGAAACAAATTTCTGGCTGCGCCGCGAGCAGAACGAGCGCGCGATGGGGCTAGCCCGGGAGTTGTTGCGCATGGCGCCGGAGTACACCGCGCGGGCGGTGCCGCTGTTGCTGCGCGTCGCGCCGGGCAGCACGCTGCTGGACGACGTGGTGCCGAAAGACGTCAACGCGTACGGAAACGTGCTGGAAATTTTCCGGCGCGAAGACCGGATCGAATCCGCGGCGAAGTTCTGGGAGCGGGCGCTGGAACTCGGCCAGCCGCTGCCGGAAGGCCACGTGCGCATGTTCGTGGACTGGGTGCTCGCCCGCGGTCAGTCGGAGCTGGCGCTGCGCGCGTGGTCGGATGCGGCGCGCCACGGCTGGATCCCCGTGGACCCCGAAACGCTCAGCGAGCCTCTCTACAACGCGGACTTCCACTACCCGCTGCTCAATTTCGGATTCGACTGGCGCGTGGAAGCGAATGCGGACGCCAGTGTGTGGGTGGAATCGGGCGGGCCGCGCGGCGGGCAGCAGTCGTTGTGCGTGCAGTTTTCGCAGGATGCCCGCGGAGATTACGCCGGAGTCTATCATTACGCGGCGGTGCAGCCGGCGCATCACTACGAGTTGCGCGCATCGATGCGCACGGACAAACTGATCTCCAACAGCGGCGCCTGGCTGCAAGTGCAGGAGATGGCGCCGGGGCGCGGCGTGACGCCATCGACCGAGCCGCTGATGGGCACAAACCCGTGGAAGGAAGTCCTGCTGCAGATGGAGACCGGCCCGGAGACAAAGCTGGTGCGTTTGGCGCTGGTGCGGCCGGCACCGACAAACGGCGCGGCGGTGGTGCACGAGCGCAGCCACGCGACGGCACGCTCAGCGACAAAAGTTTTTTTGCGCGCGGGCGTGCTTTCGGTGCTGGTGGCAGCGCCGCTGGCGTTCGGCGCGACAACCACAGTGGCGAGCGTGGCGTTCATCGCCGCAGCGTGGGTGCTGCTGCTGATCTGGATCTTGAATGGCGTGCGCAAGGAAGAATTGCCGCTGAATCTGCCGGCGATGGCGTTGCCAGCGGGGCTGCTGCTGCTGTTTACCGCGGCGCACTGGGCGGCGGGCATCAGCGTGGCGCCGCATGCGACGCAACTGGAGTGGCTGCGCTGGGTGGGTTACGCCGCGCTCGCGCTGGTGGCGGTGGAATGCTTCGACACGCCGCGGCGGCTGAAGCGGCTGGCGGAGGCGCTGGCGTTTGCCGGATTCTTGATCGC
>JACOSF010000047.1 GCA_016179005.1 Acidobacteriota bacterium
AATCCGGTCACGGGACTCCCTCCGCCAGCCCACACCTACCAGAACCCGCCGACCCTCCAGGAAGATTGCGGTAACACCAGAGCCCGTGCCCGCCTGCATGCGGGTGCTACGGGGCGAGATCTTTCAAGCGGCGGACGATGCACTGCACCTCCCTTTCCGTCAGCTTCGCGTGAATCTCCATCAAAAGCAGATGCTCGGCCAGCCAGCCAAGCGTGGCGTTCGTCCGGGCAGGCCCCTCATCTTGATAAGCGGGCCAGCAAAGGCGCAATGTGACACCCGCCTGCGCGGCGCGCTCGCGCCACGCGAAGGCCTGCCCCGCTTCGCTTTTGATCAGCAAAAACGAACAGGCGTCTTGCGGGCAGGCCTGCGGCCGAAACAGCAAACGGCAGGCGGGACCCAGCGAATCGCAAATTTTCTCAACAATCCGCTGGCGTTGCACGGTGGTTGCCGGTAGTTCAGCAAGCTGCCGGCAGGCGCGGCGGGCGGCGAAGCCCGGCAGCAGCATGTCGTATCGGCCGGAATCGTAGAATCCTTGCGCGCCAAAGCCGCAAAAAGTCTCGAAGGTACGGCCAGCGAATTCGGCGGCCCGACTGCGCGCGGGGCGGTTAGCGACAAAGTCCGCGCGACGCAGCAGTCCATAGCGAAACGCCAGCCCCGGCGCTGGAAGAAATGAGGCATCGCGGATGGCTCGCGCCCGCTCGAGCAGTTCCAGTGAGCGCGCAGCCAGTATGCCGCCACCGTAACACCAGTCGGATTTTGTGAAGGAGAAAAGAGCAACGTCACCGTGCGTTCCCGCGCCCGGCGCACCGAGTGACAGTGCGCAATCCTCGAGGAACGGCACGCGCCGCTCGCGGCACATCTCCGCCAGCGATCCGATGGAAGGCAGCGAACGGCCGAAGTAGTGCACGGCAACCGCGGTGCGCGTGGTCGGCGTGAACGCGGCGCGAAATGCGTCCGGCGAAACGCTGAAGTCATTGGCAACCCGATAGAAAACGGGTGTGCCGCCGGCGCGACGCACAGCTTCGGGAACCTGGGCGCAAACAAAGTCCGGAAGGAGGACGTCGCCGCCGCGGACCTCCGCCGCTTCCAGGGCCAGCCGCAGGGCCGCGCGGCCGAACCCCGCAGCGACCGTGCCGACAAAGCCGTGCCGCGCCGCGAATTCCCGTTCGAGCTGTTCGATAGCAGAAGACACCAGCGGATTATGAGGGAAAAGGTGTCCGGTGTCAGGTGCCCGAAGAGGTGGAGGAGTTTTGGAGAGCGTATAATGCGGGCCGCAGAGGGTCGATGCCGGGGCACAAGAAATACGAAGTGTTCATGGACGGAGGCTGCGCGTTTTGCCAGTGGGCGCGAGCGCGCATTGAGCCGTTCGACACGGACGAGCGCCTGAATTTCCTCGACTACAACGATCCGTCGGTGGCCGGGCAGGCGCCGCTCTCGCGTGAAGAGCTCGACCGGGAAATTCATGTGCGCGCGCCGGACGGCGCCTGGCATGCGGGATTCGCGGCCTGGGTGGTGCTGCTGCGAGCGATGCCTTTTCTGAAGTGGCTCGGGGCGCTGCTGGGGTCTTCCCTGTTTCGCAATTCCGGGCCCAGGCTCTATCGGTGGGTGGCGCGAAACCGACACCGCCTGCCGGGATCTCCGCCGGCGTGCCGGACCGACACGAGTCGGGCCACGCCCGCGCCGCCCGGCCGGGCGTGATAAAAGCATCCTCTTGTTTTCAGGCTGCGCATCGTATAATGCGCACGGGCAACTCAGGCCTAAATCCGGTCTTGGGAGTCTAGATAAATGCGAAAACGAATTGCGTTCTCGATTTGCGCGCTGGCGTTGCTCTGGTTGGCCATGCCTGCACCTGCGCAGCAGCCGCAACCGGCGATTGCAAAGACGAGCTTGAAAGTTGGAGACGTGGCGCCGGACTTCACCCTGCCGAACCAAGCGTTCAAGCCGGTGAAGCTGAGTGATTACCGCGGAAAGAAAAACGTCGTGCTGGCGTTTTACGTTCTCGCGTTCACCGGTGGTTGAACCAAGGAACTCCAGGCGTACCAGGATGGTATCGCCAGCGGCAAAGTGGACACCAAAGACACGGAAGTATTTGGAATCAGCATCGATGCTCCGCCTTCCAACGCGGAATTTGCCAAGAAACTCGGCGTCACGTTTCAGTTGCTGAGCGACATGACGCGCAAGGTCAGCAAGGACTACGGCATCCTGAATGACCAGATGCAGTTCGCCAACCGCACCACTTTCGTAGTGGACAAAGAAGGCGTGATCAAACACATCGAAGATGGCCAGAGCGCCGTGGATCCGACGAATGCCATCGCCATTTGCACGGGCCTGAAAGAAAAGAGCGGCCGAAAGTAGCCGAAGGGATCGACGATTCGCCCGGTTGCGAAAACGCTGCCGGGCGAATTTGTGTTTAGACGTGATTGCGATTAGAGTTTTGCGGCTGCGCAAATGACGGACGCCAACACAAAGCCCGCGAACCAACCCATTCCCATGCTCGACCTGCGCGCGCAGTACGCCACCCTGCGCGCAGAGATTCGCGCGGCGCTCGATGAGGTGCTGGAATCGCAGCAGTTCATCCTCGGGCGGCAGGGCCTTGCGCTGGAGAAAGAACTCGCGGGATTTTGCGGTGCGCGATTCGCGGTGGGCGTGGCCTCAGGCACCGATGCGCTGATCCTGGCGCTGCATGCCGCAGGCGTAGGTCCGGGCGACGAAGTGCTTGTTCCAGCGTTCACCTACATCGCCACCGCCGACGCCGTGAGCCTGCTGGGCGCGAAGCCGGTCTTCGTCGACATACTTCCCGACACATTCAATATCGATCCCGCGCAAATCGAGACGCGAATCACGTCGCGGACAAGGGTCGTCGTGCCGGTGCACCTGTATGGCCAGCCGGCGGAGATGGACTCCATCCTTGCGCTGGCTGCGCGCCGCGGGCTGCGCGTAATCGAAGACAACGCGCAGGCCATCGGCGCGAAGTACAAGGGCCGCACCACAGGCGCGCTGGCAGAGATGGGCAGCCTGAGCTTTTTCCCGACGAAAAATCTGGGCGGGTACGGCGACGGCGGCATGATTCTGACGAACTCCGAAGATTTGGAACGGCGCCTGCGCTCGCTGCGCTTTCATGGCACCGGAGCGAACCGCTACATCAGCGAGGAGCAGGGCTGGAACAGCCGTCTGGACGAAATGCAGGCCGCGGTGCTGCGCGTAAAGCTTCGTCATCTGGAAAAGTGCAACGCAGCGCGGCAGGCGCACGCGGCCCGCTACACCTCGCTGCTGAAGGACGTGCCCGGCATCACCGCTCCGGCGACGGCCGCGGGCTGCGCGCACGTCTATCACCAGTACACCGTGCGCATCGCCGGCCGCGGTCCGGTGCGCGACCTTGTGCAGAAAAAACTCGCCGCCCGCGGCATCGCCACAACGGTCTACTACCCTATCCCGCTGCACCTGCAACCGATGTTCGCCGGACTCGGGTACAAAGCCGGCGATTTTCCGGAGGCGGAGCGCGCAGCCAGCGAAGTGCTCTCCCTGCCGATGTATCCTGAACTCCTCCCGGCGCAGATCGAGCGCGTGGCCCAAGCGCTGGCCGCGGTGGTGCGCGAAGAGTTCGGCGGATGAGCGGCGCCAAACAGATCCTGTTCACAATTTTGCGCACGGTCATGGGTATTGCGCTCGTGGTGTATTTGTGGCGGTCGGGCGCGATCAAATGGACGGCCATGACCGGGCTGGTGACGCAGTGGAAGATTGCGCTGGCAGTTGTCGCGTTGCTCCTGCTGGACGCGGCGGCTCTCGGCTGGCGCCTGCGCGTGCTGCTCGACCCGCGTGGCTTTCACCTGCCCATGGTTCCGGCGTTCCGCTTGACGATGATCGGCGTGTTCTTCAACTTGTGCCTGCCCGGCGCGACCGGCGGCGACCTGGTCAAAATCTATTATGCGACCGAGGGCAATCCCGGCCGGCGCACGGAGGTAGGCACCATCGTAATGCTCGATCGCGCCGTGGGAATGTTTGCGCTGATGCTGTTGCCGCTGCTGCTGCTTCCGTTCTTTCCGGAGCTGCTGGAAAAATCGGCGGCGCTGCGCGCGGTGCTGTGGGTGGTGGCCGGAGTCGCCGCGGCGACCGTGGCGGGCACGCTGATGTGCTTTTCCGAGCGCGTACGGCGCAGCGCACCGGTGGAGTGGGCCATCCGCCGGCTCCCGCTGGGTCGCTATATTGGCATCATGTATGACACCGTGCACGCCTACCGCGAACATCCCGCGCCGTTGTTCCTGTCGGTGGGGATTTCGCTCCTGGCCCACATGCTGGCCGTAAGCGTGGCGATGCTCTCGGCCCTGGCCACGCATCCCCAGGAATTTGCCTGGAAGATGTGCGTGGTCATCCCCATTGGTTTCGCAGCCAACGCCCTGCCGGTGACCCCCGGGGGCCTCGGCGTGGGCGAGGCAGCGTTCAACAAACTCTTCGCGCTGGCCGGGTTGACGAGCGGCGCGGAGGCGCTGCTCGGCTGGCGGGTGCTGACGCTCCTGATCAGCCCGCTCGGACTGCTGTACTACCTGCAAGGCCGCAAGCGCTTCGTCCACGATGCGGAGGAAGAAACTGATGCCACCGGCTCGGCGCCGGGTCTCTGACACAACATCGCCCCTTCCGGGCCACAATGGAAAAAAGTTCGGCCGCAGGTAAAGTCCCCCTCCCAGAACAGGACGCTCCCTTTGAATGGCAACTTACTGCATTCTTGTATCTCGTTGTATTTATGGCTGTTATTGCCATTTTCCGACTGCTGGCGAAATGGCAAGTGAAGTGCCCATATCCTGGCGGGGGCATCTCACATGGGCGAAGTAACCCTATTGAGTTGCAGCAACGTCAGGAAGCAGCTACCTGACTTCTTGGACGGAGCGGTTGACGTGAATACCGCCCAGCAGATGAGATGGCACTTCGGCCGCTGCAATGACTGTCGAATGATCGTGCGGTCTGCGATGGATACGTTTCGCCAGTTCTTCCCGGAAAAGCGCGCTGTGAATTCCCTGCACAAAACACACGCCGCCTGAAATCCTCAGCGCAGACCTGCACCCGCTGACATCGGGAACACCTGCCAAAATTCACTTTCAAAGGTTACGCGGAAGGGTGTGGGCGATCCGAGGATGCGTCGAGGGGCAGTTTGATCAGCGGCGCTTGCGGAGGATTGCTCTCGACTAAATCGGAGAGTCCGCCGGAGGGATCATCGGGCGCATTGCGCCGCTGGTAGGAAAGAAAAACGAAGCCGCCGATGAGGAGAAACACGGGCGCGACGAGCGCGGCGATGCCCAGATTGAGCGCCTTGCGTGCCTCAGCCTGCTGGGACGCGGCGGCGTTGGCGCACATGGCGCACTGCGCGGAAGCGGCGGGAGCCAGCGCCAGAACAAGCGCTGCAAGAAGAAGCCAGGCTGCAAATCGAATTTTCATTTTTCTCCCTGCAATAAATTACTTTGGCTGCACAACGCCCTGCGGAGCCGTGTGCGAGTCGCGCAGGCGGATTCCGTCTGGGAAAATCAGCGTCATCATGCCGATGCAAAAGAGCGTGGCCGGGATCAGCGTCCACACCAGGCTGAGCTTCTCGAAGCGCAGGTGCATGAAGTAGGACATGATCAGCCCGGCCTTCACCACCGACATGCCAATCAGCAGAAGCAGCATGGTCACCGGCGGCAGGTGCTTGTAGGCGAGAAACACCTCGACGCCGGTAATGAACACCAGCCAGATCCACACCCAGGCAAAGAGTTTCGTGGTGCCGGCGTGCCCGTGCGAATCGGAGGAATGAGAGCTCATTTCGTTTCGTCCGCTCCTTCAGCAAGATTCGATCTTGCGATCAGTACTTCACCGACATCAGATAAATCATCGGGAACACGAACATCCAGACCAGGTCCACAAAGTGCCAGTAGAGGCCGCTGACTTCGACGTCCTCCGCGGAGAATTTGCCGCGGCCGAAACCCGTGGCCACGATGCCGAGGTAAATGACGCCGATGGCCACGTGCGTCATGTGCAGGCCGGTGATGCCGAAAAAGGTAGCGCCGAAAAGCGGCGAGCCACCCCAGGGGTTGGCGAAGGGCCGCAGGCCTTCTTCAATCAGGTGCATCCACTCGGTGGCGTGCAAGACGACGAAGATGGCGCCGCCCAGCATGGTTGCGAGCATCCATTTCACGGTGGCGGCGCGGTTACCGCGATGCGCCGCGGCCACGCCCATCACCATGGTCAAGCTGCTGCCCAGAAGCACGATCGTCATGATCGTCGAAAAGACAATGGCATTGAAGATGGGAAACGGCTTCGGCCAATTGGGATTCGTCAGCCGGCAGTAGCTGTAGGTCAGCAGCAGCGCGGCGAAAGTCAGCGTGTCCGACACAATGAACAGCCACATCCCCAGCTTCTTGGAGCCGATGGAGTAGGGATGCGCTCCGCCCGTCCAGGAGGATTCACGCAAGACGTCGGCGTGGGAATCAGTCACATGTCACCGTCCGGAGTTCAGAAGTAAAAGCAAAAAAACCCAAAGCCCGTCGAGAAAATGCCAGTAGATCGCCACGCCCTCCGCGGCAATCGCGCGCCGCCGCCAAGTGGATTGCCCGGCGCGAATCGCCACATAGAGCAGCGCGAACAGGCCAATCAGCAGGTGCGCGCCATGCGAAGCGGTGAGCACGTAGAAGAAACTGCTACTCGGATTGGTGGCCAGGAAGAGTCCCTGGTCGGCGAGCACGCGCCAAGCCACGATTTGCCCGCCGAGGAACAGCATCCCCAGCGCGGTGGTGATGGCCCACCAGTTGCGAAATTCGGCGACGCCGGCCTGCGCCAGTTTCCGGCGGGCGACTTCCACCGTGATGCTCGAAGCCACCAGCACGGCCGTATTCAGCCAGAGAATCCGCGGCATTTCGATCGGCTGCCAGTCGCTGCCCGTCCCCTTGCGAACGATGTAGGAGCTGGCCAAGGCCATGAAAAACATCAGAATGGCCGCAAGGGCCACGGAAACGCCGGTAAGGTACATGCGCCGCTCGCGCCCGAACGCGCCGGGCTCGTGGCGCCAATCCCCGCCGCCGGCCCCGCCACGGTCCGCAGGCGGACCACCGCCTGAGTTCAGGATTTCCAGATCATGGGTGATTACTGCGTCGGGCAAATTATTTCTCCTGGGCACGCCGCGCCGAGCGAGACGTGCGCAACACTAACCTTTGACCACTTTGTCAGGAGGCGTGGTCTGCAAAATGAAATCCTCCGCCAC
>JACOSF010000161.1 GCA_016179005.1 Acidobacteriota bacterium
ACGCTGCGCCTGCTTCCTCTCCTCCAACGCCTTCCCGAGCATCGCCGGCACCTCCGGCTGGCCGCAGGTCAGCAGACGCGCAGCCTCATTCAGCGCCGCGTAATCTCCGCGCGCCGCGCGCATCGCGCGCCCTCCGCACACGAACTCCACGCGCCAGTTCTGTTTCTGCCTGTCGATCTTCCGCAGCAGCACCAGGCCCACTTGCCCTGTCCGCGTCACGTGCGTTCCGCCGCACGGCTGCAAATCAAACTTCTCCACGCTCACCGCCCGCAGCACGCCCTCGCGTTCCACTTCTTTCCTCACGCCGGACTCCGCCAGTTCCTCGCGCGTCCCGTACCGCACGTCCACCGCACGATCTTCAAAAATAATCTGGTTCGTCAGTCGTTCCGCGGCCTCCGCCTGTCGCGCCGCAAGCGACGCCCCGGCGAGATCGATCGTGGAGCTTTCTCCGCCGAGATGGAACGACACCGTCTGCATCTTGAACAGCTCGACGAACGCCGCCGAAAGCAGGTGCTGTCCGGTGTGCTGTTGCATGTGGTCGAACCGGCGCTCCCAGTCAATCACACCGCGTACCGCGCCCATCTCCAGAGCGCGGTCTGTCACATGCACAATTGCGCCGTCTTCGCGGTCCATCACGTCCACCACCGCCGCTTCGCCAAACCGCCCGGTATCGTTCGGCTGCCCGCCCGAGGTGGGGTAAAACGCGGTGCGGTCGAGCACAACGTGAAACTGCCCCCCGCTCGGCGCGCACGAGAACACGCGCGCCTCAAACTCGCGCAAGAACGAATCGCCATAGTAGAGCCGCTCGGTCTTCAACTCAGGCGCACCTCTGCCGCTCTGCCACACTGAAACTCTGTCACTTTGGGACGCCCAGCGCCGCTTCCCACGCCTCGACGTACTTGTATCCCGTGCCCGTATTGAACAGAACAATCGTCTCATCCGGCTTCGCTTCTTTGCGCGCCAGAAGTTTCTGTATGGCCACCACCGTCGCTCCGCCCTCCGGCGCCGCAAAAATTCCTTCCAGCGCCGCCATGTCGCGGCACGCCGCGAGCATCTCTTCGTCCGTGGCCGCCACCGCCGCCCCGCCGCTCGCGCGCAGCGCCGAGAGGATCAGGTAGTCTCCCAACGGCTTCGGCACGCGCAGTCCCGACGCAATTGTCGCCGCGTTGTTCCAGAATTCCGCGCTCTCCCCGCCTTTTTCAAACGCTTCCACCACCGGCGCGCAGCCTGCCGCCTGCACCGTCACCATTCGTGGACGTTCCGGCCCAATCCATCCCATCTCTTCCATTTCCTCAAACGCCTTCCACATACCGATGAGTCCCACCCCGCCGCCGGTGGGGTACACAATCACGTCGGGCAGTTTCCCGCCAAATTCTTCCCACAACTCGTAGCCCATCGTTTTCTTTCCCTCGATACGATACGGCTCTTTCAGCGTGGAGAAATCGAACCAGTCTTCTTTCGTTTTGTTCTCCGCGATGTACTTCCCGCAATCGGAGATCAGCCCGTTGATCATGCGCACGTCCGCGCCAAACGCGCGGCACTCGATCACGTTGGCCGTTGGTGTATCCGCCGGCATGGCAATCACGCACCGCAGTCCTGCCGACGCCGCATACGCCGCCAGCGCCCCGCCGGCGTTTCCTGCTGTAGGGATGGCCAGCGTCTTTGCGCCCAGCGCCTTAGCCATGGTCACCGCCGCCGAAAGCCCCCGCGCTTTGAACGAGCCCGTCGGATTCAGCCCCTCATCCTTGATGTAGAGTTTACTGAGGCCGATGCGCTCGCCCAGGCGCCGCGCATGGAGCAGGGGCGTCATGCCTTCACCGAGTGTCACCGGCGTCGCGCCCGGCAGCACTTCTTCGTACCGCCACATGGTGCGAGCTCGCCCGCGAAGCGCCTCCCGCGTCAGTGTCCGCGCCGCCCTCGCCAGGTCATACCTGGCCACCAGCGGCGAATTGCATGCCGGACACAGGTTTTGCAGTTGCGTGTGGGAAACCGTCTTGCGGCAGGAGCGCCGCGAACATTCCAGGTGCGTCATCGTCGAGGCCATAGGTCCAAAATCTTAACACGCCTCTCCATGCGCGCCGGTATTTCGGCTTGCGTTACCGTTAGCTCTCCTGTATACAATTCTCCCCGGACGACACTGGGAAGCACTTCTGCGCCGTCTTTCCCGCGTTCGCCGGTGTAAGGTTTTGTTCATTCGAGCAAATAGCTTTCCGCGGCGTCGTTGCAGCTTGCACCTTCTCATCGCTTTTCTAGTTGTGGTGTGTCTGGCTTCGCCAGCCGCCGCGCAACGCGGCGCCCTCACGCGTCCCCGCAACCTCTCTGAGCTCGTGGATCAGTCCGAGACGATCCTCCGCGGCCATGTGGCCACCGTCGTGGTCGAGCCGCATCCTCAGTTTGCGAATATCCACACGGTTCTTGTCACCGTGCGCGTCGAAGAATCCTTCAAGGGTGCGCCCGGCTCCACCTTCACCTTCCGCCAGTTCATTTGGGACGCGCGCGACCGCCTCGACGCGGCCGGCTACCGCAAGGGCCAGCACCTGCTCTTGTTGATGAACCCTGCTTCGCCCATCGGACTTGCTTCTCCCGCCGGCATCGAGCAGGGCCGCTTCCGCATCGTGCGCGATTCTGCCGGCCGCGAAGTCGCCGTCAACGGCGCCGCCAACCGCGGCCTCTTCCTTAACCTCGCCACGCAGCTCGAGAAGAAAGGCATCCGGCTCTCCGTGGAAATGTCCCGCGTTGTCGCCGAGCAACCCGCCGGCCCGCTCCGCATCGACGATTTGCGTCAGCTTCTACGTGAGCTGCGCGGACCGCGAGGAGTCCAATAGCCGATGCGTCGCGCATTCTCATTGACGGCCTTGCTCCGCGCCGCGCTCGCTGCCACGTTAACTGCTGCCCTCGCCGCCCCCGCGCCTGTGTTTGCGGGCGGCCCGCTTTATGTCGGCGGTCCTAATTTCGGCGCCGAAGGACAAATCCTCACTTGGGATGTCTCTACGCCGATTCCCTACCGCATTGACGGCGGTCCGCTCAGCCAGTCGCCGAATGGAACGGTAATCATCGCCAATTCGACGGGGATCGCCCGCGTGCAGGGCATGTTCCAGAATTGGGAGAATGTCCCCACGGCAAATGTGCGCTTCGCGAATGCCGGAGCAATTCAGAATGTTCCGCCAGGCTTCACCGACGGCGATGTGGACACCGTTGCCGAGTTCAACGCCGTCGCCGGCGATTGCGACGCCGGCAACCAGAACCCCATCCTCTTCGACGCCAATGGGGCCCTTTTCAGTGCGTTAATCGGCGATCCGAGCGTCATCGGCTTGGCCTCTGTCTGCAAGCTCGATGCCGCCACTGGCCGCATCGCTTCCGCCATGGCCGTGCTGAACGGCATTTTTCAAGACGGCGTGGATGTCGGCAACAATTACGAGCTCACCACTGCCGAATTTGACGAAGCCTTCACCCATGAATTCGGCCACTTCGCCGGCCTCGACCACTCCCAAATCAACGTCAGCGTGTTCAACGGAAATCCCGGTGCCTGTTCCGCTGACAACCTCGCCGGGCTGCCCCTGATGTTTCCGGTCCTCTTTTGCCAGGCCCGTGCAACAGCCGGCCTGCCGATTCTCTCTCCCGACGACCTAGCTTGGATTTCGCGTCTCTATCCGGAAACCGGCTCCGGCCCGGGCCAGACGCCTTTCAATAGTTCCTACGGCACCATTCGCGGCACTATTTATTTCTCCGACGGCGTTTCCCAAGCCCAGGGCGTCAACGTCATTGCCCGCCGCGTCAGTGACGGCAACGCGCTCAACGGCGACGAA
>JACOSF010000107.1 GCA_016179005.1 Acidobacteriota bacterium
CTCGCGGGTCTGCGGCATGGGCCCGTCGGTGGCCGCCACCACCAGGATGGCGCCGTCCATCTGCGCCGCCCCGGTGATCATGTTCTTGATGTAGTCGGCGTGCCCCGGGCAGTCGATGTGCGCGTAGTGGCGGTTGGGGGTCTCGTACTCCACGTGGGCCACGGCGATGGTGATGCCGCGCTCGCGCTCTTCCGGCGCGTTGTCGATGGAATCGAACGAGCGGAAGGCCACCTTGGGATCGGACTTGCCCAGCACCTTGGTGATGGCCGCCGTCAACGTCGTCTTGCCGTGGTCAATGTGACCAATCGTCCCGATGTTCACGTGCGGCTTTGTGCGTTCGAATTTTTCCTTGGCCATAAGCGGCTGTCCTTTTTGTTCAAACTTCGCGGCGCTCTTGCCTTGCTTTGCTCTCGTGCTTCTGCCTTGCTCACTCCCTGGAGCGGGGGACGGGATTCGAACCCGCGACCATCGGCTTGGAAGGCCGAGACTCTACCGCTGAGTTACCCCCGCAATTCCCGCCTCCCGACGAATCGGGACTGTGGAGCCTGGGACCGGGTTTGAACCGGTGACCTCGTCCTTACCAAGGACGCGCTCTACCAACTGAGCTACCCAGGCTCAAACTTCTTCCCCTCAACTCCGCCTTGCTCGCGGGGCCGAAACTCTTTTCGTTCGCGGTCGCCGTGGCGACTTCAGGACTACCAGAGGATTCCCTCAGGTTTTGGCCTGTTGCGCAGGAGCTGGTGGACGGGGGAGGATTCGAACCTCCGTAGCCCGCAAGGAGCGGCAGATTTACAGTCTGCTGGTTTTAACCACTCACCCACCCGTCCCGCGCAGGAAAACAACAACACATCGGGCTCGTATCGTCCCGATGCTTCGGGAGACACCAAGCCGTTTGTTTTTCTTCGCGAAGAACCCGGCTTCCGCAACCTCAACGACGCGTCGTTCCAATCTCAGCTGGCGGAGGGATTTGAACCCACGACCCTCTGATTACAAATCAGATGCTCTACCACTGAGCTACGCCAGCCCTGCTCAAACCTCGAAAAATTACCATATGGGCCATTCAATTGCAAGACGTAATTCTATCAGCAAATTGTCTCTAGGTGTGGAAAATTCCCCACTCCTGTGAAAATCATTTTACCCCTTCCTGCAAGCCTTTTCAGGCCTTTCAGCGCCAATTTCGCCGGACCTCCATTGCTGCGTTGCGCCCTGCGCGCCTATACTGGCTGTCCGATCCATGAAGCAGAGAGTCATACTTACTCTTGCCGTCCTTCTCGTCGTAGCCACTTTCCTGGTTTTCCATTTCCGCCAGCGTCAGGCCGCTCCTCCCACTGGGGCCGTCCCCGAGCTGCTCCTTCTTGCCCCCTCCGATGCTGATTCACTTGTGTACGTTGATCTCGCGGCGCTTCGGCGTTCGCCTTTCTTCGCGCAGTTGCTTGCCCTGGCTCCTTCGCCCGGTGAAGATCCTGACTATCGGGAATTTGTTACGGCCACCGGCTTTGATTATTCACGCGACTTGGACCGCGCGCTGATTGCCACGCGCCCCTCTTCTTCGGCTGCTTCCACCATGGCCATCGCCGACGGGCGATTTGATCGCGCAAAGATCGCTGCCTACTCTTTGCGCTCCGGAAAATTGGAAAAGCGAAACGGCGCCGAAGTCTACGTGGTTTCTTCCGGCCATCCGGCAAAAACCATTTCTTTCACGTTTCCCACGCCCGGCCGCATCTTGCTCACAAACTCTCCCGCGCTGGATCCCGCTGCTTTGCGCCCGGCGCAGGACATTCCGCCCGGCCAGCGCGACCGCTTTCTGCGCGTGGCCGGCTCAGCCCTCATCGTGCTGGCGCGGGTGGACGCTTCCCAGGAAAACTTTTCTGTGTTTGGTTTTCGCTCTCGCGACCTGAAACGAGCTCTCCGCGACGTTCGCTGGTTGTCGTTGGGCGCGCGCCCTGACGGTGCCAATCTAAAGGTTGCTCTCGAGGCCGAATGCATCAGTGCTGACGCTGCCCGTGAACTCACCGCCGCCGCCGATGTATTGCGTTTCCTTGCGCGCATCCTTCTGGCCGACGCCCGCACACGCCGCCAGATGTCTCCGCAGGCCGTTGCCCTCATCGAAGTCATTCTCCGCAACGGCGAGTTCATTCAAAATGATCAGCGCGTTCTATTTCGTTTCGAGCTGGCTGCCGATGCGCTTGTTGCCCCGCCTTCGTCCGAAGCGGGGCGCCCCTCCCCCGGAAGTGCTCGCTAAAGACACCACAACCGCAGAACGCGCACCTCGTAGTGGACGTGCGGTCCAGATGCCCGCCCGCTCGTTCCCACGTAGCCAATTACTTCGCCGCGCTTTACCTGCGCGCCGACCCTCGTGGTGAAGCCCGAAAGATGTCCGTACCACGTCGAAGTGCCGAAGCCGTGGTCCACCACGACCACGCGTCCATATCCCGGCCGCGTTTCCACCGCCACCACCAGCCCGTCCGCGGCAGTCCGCACTGCGTCGCCGTAGCTCGACGAAATATCCACGCCCGCATGAAAGGCACCTTCACCGCTGAACGGGTCAAGTCGATCCCCGAAGCTGCCCGTGATGCGTCCCTGCACCGGCCACATCGATGGCGTGAACGCGAGGTCCGCCAGGCTGCTGCCGGGCATCAGGCGCAATCCCTCGGAAGCCAGGGCAATGGCCGTGGCGTTCTTTTTCAGGAAGTCAAACTGTTCGAGCGACCTCTGGTGTTCAGCTTCCGCGCCCGCGGGTCCTTCGGAAAGCCCGAATGGCGTCTGGCGGAAGCGGATGATGCCGTAGGTCATGGCTACGTCTGTTGCCAGAGATTGCAGGGAGGAAAGCCGCTGGTTGGTGTCTGTGACCACCGCCTGCAAGCGCGTGTACTGCTTTTGCAGCGTAGCCTTCTCGGTGCGCAGTTCGTTGTAATTCGTTACTTTCCACAGCATGCGGCTGTAGGAAGTCATCGCCGCAAATACCGTCACGCCCCCAACAACTGCCAGCAGGACAAGCAGATGCACAATGGAATGCGGAACGCGCACACGTCGCACACGGCCTTCGTTACTCGAGGCGATAAGAAATGTGTAAAATTTCGACTTCATGAACTCACCAGGTCGCCTTGTTCACTTTGCGGGACTTTCGCCGCTTTCCCCTCGAGCGGCCCTAACAGCTTCGGGTCTGAACCGCGAGCTTTGGTTCGAAACCGAAGTGAGTCTAAAGGCAGCCGGAAACCGAAGTCAACCAAAAAATATTCCAAAATGTGGATTTTGCTTTCTCCTCTTCTGTTCCCCGGCTATGCAATAATCCAAAAGGACACGGATGAACGGAGAGCAAAGCCTGATCGACCGCATCCGGCGCGCGATTCCCTCCCGGCCGCGCCGCACGATTCGCTCTGCGTCCCGCCTCCGGCTCGGCATCGGCGACGATGCGGCCCTGATTTCTCCTCCGCGCGGCTTGGATTCCGTCGTCACGTGTGACGCTTTCCTGGAGAACATCCATTTTCTTCCCGATGTTCACCCACCCGACTCGGTGGGCTATAAATCTCTGGCCCGCGCGACCAGCGACATTGCCGCCATGGGTGGCGTCCCCTGCTTTTTTCTCCTGACCCTGGCGCTTCCCGCTCGCCGCACCGGCCAGTGGTTGGACGGCTTTCTGGCCGGAATGTCTCGCGCCGCACGGGAGTACCGCCTGGTTCTCGCCGGCGGCGATACTTCTTGCCAGCCCGCGGTGGCCATTAGCATTACCGTGATCGGTGAGATCACGCGTGGCGCCGCCCTCACGCGCTGCGGAGCCCGGCCCGGCGATCTAATCTACGTCAGCGGCGCGCTCGGCGCCGCCCAGCTCGGACTCCAACTGATCCGCCGCGGCCTCCATCGTCGCAAAAGCTGGAAACCGCTCCTTCATCCTCATTGCTATCCTGCCATCCGCATTGCGCTCGGAAGATTCCTTGCCGCGCGGCATCTCGCTTCCGCGATGATCGACCTCTCCGACGGCCTCTCCACGGATCTCACGCGCCTGTGCTCCTCCAGCGGAACCGGCGCGCGCATCTGGCAGGATCGCATTCCTGCCGTTGGCGTTCCTCCGCTGCTCCGTGCTCGCGGATTCGATCCGCTCGCGTTTGCCCTTCACGGCGGCGACGATTACGAACTCCTGTTCACGGTTCCGCGCCGGCTGGCCAAAAAAATCCCCGCGCGTCACCTCGGCGTGCCTCTGACTCCCATTGGAGAAATTACTCGGGGAAGAAAAGTGTCCCTTGCCGGCAAAGACGGCCGCGCCGTTCCACTCCATCCCCTCGGCTGGGACCACTTCCGCGGCTGACGGCGATTCTGTTTCCTGTTTTTGAGTCCTACGTCTGCGGCTTCTTCTCCAGATTGTCGGGGGATTTCTCGGGTGGCTTCACTGGCGGGACCGATGGTGGCGTCTTGGCTGGCGGTTTTTCGCGGCCTTCATCCTCGGTGGGCGCCGTATCCGGAGTGTCCACCTTCACCTGTTTAGTCAGCGCCAGCTTGGACAGCGGCTCGACGTTTGGAAATTCTTCCACCGGCTTTCCTTCGAGCGCCGCTTTCATCAGCTCCATCCAGATGGGCAATGCCGCGCGTGCGCCGGTTTCTTTATTTCCGAGAGAGATCTTTTCGTCGTAACCCACCCACACGCCGGTGGTCAGCGAAGGGGAAAAGCCCATGAACCACGCGTCGGAAAACTCGTTCGTCGTTCCCGTTTTTCCTCCCAGTGGCCGCCCCAGCTCTTTGGCTTTCATCCCTGTGCCGAATTCCACCACATCGCGCAGCATGGCTACCATCATCCGCGCGGTTTCCGGCTGCACCACGTCGTGCACTTTGGGCCGCGCCTCTTCCAGCACCGCTCCGTCGTAGCTCGCCACCTGCCGGATCAGGTGCGGTTCGATGCGGATGCCGTCGTTGGGAAACGCCGTGAAGGCCGACGTGTGTTCGAGCAGCGTGATTTCGGCCGCGCCCAGCACCAGCGGTAGATACGGCGGCAGCGGGCTGGTGATGCCGAAGCGCCGCGCCACATCGATCACTTTTTCGATGCCGAGCTTTTCCGCCAGCTTCACAGCCGGCACGTTCCGCGACCCGGCCAGCGCCCGCCGCAGGGTGATCACGCCTTCGAATTTTCCGTCGTAGTTTTGCGGCGAGTACTCCTGCCCGCCACTTATCGTGGTGAACGGTTCGTCCAGGATCGTGTCGAACGGCGAGTTGTCACCAGCGCGCCCTGCGCCGCGGGTTTCTGTTCTACGTCCACGCGCGCGATGCCCCCGGAAATTTCCCGAATGTGGAAAATGCCCAGGTCGCCCACATGGAAGAGCTGCGCCGGAGATTTTCTCCCTGTCCATGCAAAGTCCGGCGCGGTCACCAGCGCGCGGAATGGCCCCAGCTTCACCGTGGCCGCTTTGTCGTCCACCGCGGTCACCAGTCCCGTTACATAGGCGCCCTTCTCGATGGGCCGCTTCCAATCATCGTCTTCGTAGCTCTCCAGCTTGCCCAGCTTGTCGCGCAGCACGTTGGGCAGATTGCCGCGCCAGCCGTGCCGGCGCGCGTGCGCGTGCAGGCCATCTCGCACCGCCTGGTTCGCCGCGCGCTGCATCACCACATTCAGCGTGGTGTACACGCGCAGGCCGCGCTCGTGCACCGCTTCCGTGCCGTAGGTGCGCTCCAGATATTTGCGGATTTCCTCGATGAAGTACGGCGCCAGATCGTTGCGCGGATATTGCAGCCGCAGCCCGAGCGGCTGTTGCACCGCCTGCTGCATCTGCGCGCTGTCGATTTTCTTCTCCGCTTCCAAACGTCGCAGCACCAGATTGCGCCGCGCCAGCGCCCGCGTCGGAAACAACACCGGCGAATAGCTCGGTCCTTTCGCCAGTGCCGCAAGCAGCGCCGCTTCTGTCAGGCTGAGCTCCTTCACCGGCTTGCTGAAATAAAACTGCGACGCCGCGGCAAATCCGTAATTTCCGTGCGCCATATAAATCTGGTTGGCGTACAGGGTGAAAATTTGCTGCTTCGAATAGTGCCGCTCCACCTGCATCGCCAGCAGCATTTCCTGGATTTTTCGCCGGATACTTCGGTCGGTGCGGTCGAGAAAAAGCGTTCCGGCAAGCTGCATGGTCAGCGTGCTGGCGCCTTCCACGGTGCGCAGATGAATGGCGTTGCGCCACGCCGCTTGCAGCACGCGCGGCAGATCGATTCCCCAGTGCTCGAAGAAGTGCTGGTCTTCCGTCACAATGACCGCGTCCTTCAGCACCGCGGGGATCTGGTCGTAGGTGAGCAGCACGCGCCTTTGCAGCGCAAAGCTCCCGATCTGCTGCCCGTCATCCGCGTACAACTCGGTGACCACGTTGGGACGAAAATCCTCCAGTGCGCGCACCTCCGGCAGGTCGCTCGAATACACGAACAGCAGCCCGGCGCCGGCCCCGGCGCCCACCGCGCACACCAGCAGAAATACAAATACGATGCGCCCCAGCCGCGGATGCTCGCGCAACCACGCTGGAAGCCACTCCGTGGCTTTTAGCAGGTTCATCATCGGAGGGTCATCCTACCGTACTTGGCCTTCCCGGAAGGATGTTCTTCTGCTGGCTGATGCGGCCTTCTTGACGGAAGAGAAATCCTTTGTGGCATTCTCGCGAATCGATCTGTTCAGGAAAGTGGTTCGTAATACCTCTCGCCCGCGCAAGCCCGGCATAACGTGCGGCCTTCCTTCAACACTTCGCGCTTGAAATTGATACCTTCTCCGCACTCCGCACACGCCACGCGCGGCCCTTTGAATCCAGGCAAATCCTCCGGCCTTACTGCCACGCGCACCCACTGCTTTTCAAACATTTCTTCGTCCGGCATCACGCGGTAGGCTTTCTGCTGTCCTTGTTCCTTGTCGAGTTCCGGGAACATCTCGCGTGCCTTCTGCTTGGCGCTTTCTTTGGCCACCACGCGGATCGCGCGCCCTGTCTGCAAATCTACAAATGTTGCCGCCACTTTCCCCCAGTCCAGAAACTTCAGCGCGCGCTTTCCCAGCCGGCAATTGGCCACCAGCGCCACGGCGTCGGTCATACAGCGGTCGATCTCCACGTAGGTAACCAGGCGCTTACGGTCCTTGACCGGGTCGAGCCCCAGTTCGCGCACCCCCAGCATCGCCAAGCGTACCCCCAGCACCTGTCCTGCACACATATGGCCGTGCGCTCGCTCGGCGAGCTCCAGATATTCGTCCAGGCTTTTCATGGGGTTCTACTCGGTACGCCCTTCGGCGGGCTGCGGCTCGCGTGTCATAGCTGGAACATCGCCTGCCTTCCGCCGTGTCAAAAATGCGCCGACGGTCACTGCAATCGACACGAGCAGAAGCAACCCGTCGCGCAAGAGCGTCTTCCAGGTCAGTTGGTCCCCGGGCCCGAAACAGCCGCAGTCGATGTTCATTCCCAGCGCAAAGGAACGAACCAGCACCGCAAAGAAAACCAGGAGCAAGAGACTCGCGGCCGTGGCCAGCCAGCGAAGCTGCACGCCAATCAGCAGAAGGACACCCAAAGCGAGTTCGAACCACGGCAGCGTCCTGGCCGCGAACATGACGGCTTGGTCCGGCAGCGGCAGCTTGTACGATTGGATGGTTGCCGCAAAACTGATCCACGGAAGCTGCAATTTGGTGTATGCCGCGTACACAAACATGAATCCCAGCGCTACACGCCCAACGAAAATCAGCCAGCGGGTCATCGCTATTGCTTGAGCAACTGTTCGAGAAAAGTCTTCAGCATGTTGTAGGACACCACGCCGACCACGGGATACGTTTGTCCCTTGTACGTAATGATTGTTGTCGGCGTCTGGGTGACGCGGAACTGCGTGCCCAGTGCCAAGTCCTTGTCGATACCGGCGTCCAGCGTCCCGCTGCGTACCAGTTTTCGCACCTGGTTCATTTCCGCTGGCGTGAGCGCGCTGGCCACTACTCCGTCAATGTTTCCATCGGCCGTCCAGGCCGCCTGCTTATCAAACAGCGCGATGACGACCTTTTCCATCTTGCGCACCCGCGCCGCCGCATTCGCGTACCGCGCCGCCTCCCGCGAATGCGGATGCTGCTGCAGCGGATTGTCCCGGTGGATCAGGTACACCTTGCCCGCCGACACATAGTTGTCAATCACCGGCCGGACCGTCTGAAAGTAAAGTTCCCGGCACGCGGGACACTGGAAATCGCTGAATACTTCCATGGTGATCGGTGCCCCTTTTGTTCCCAGCGCTTTCAAGGGGGTGATATCTATCTGCGCGGCGCTCTTCGTTGCACTCGGCCGCTTCGCCGGCGTCTGCGCTGCCACGTGACCGCCCATCCCCAGCACCAGCAGCGCGGTGCAAATCACTCTGCCAACCCTTATCCCTCTGGCTCCCCTGGTCACTCTTTCCTCCGTCTCATTTTCATACCGAGTCTGCCTATTCTACATGAGCTGCGTCCGACGTGCGGTCGCCCGGCTCGAAAAAAAATCAGCGGCTCCTCTTTGTTCGATGCCATTGGCTTTGCCCTGGTTCACTTCTCGTTGTGAAAAGGCAAGGCCGGGAAGGAAAGCACACACCCACGGGGGGACCTCTCCCTGGCCATTCTCCGGCTTTGGCCAGTTATCAGCTCAGAATGCTTCCTAAGTCGTGCTTCGCCAAGAACTCTTGGAATCGTCTTGTAAATGGATAAAGTTAGTAACATCAATAGGTTACACACAACGAAAAATACTTGACAAAGGTACACTCAATGTTTATAGTGTCCTTGTTCTGATGGTTTTCACTTTTCCCGAGCTTTGAGGAGGCTTTTTCGCAATGAGCAAGATCATCGGTATCGACCTCGGCACGACCAACTCCGTCGTCGCCGTCATGCAGGGTGGCGAAAGTCCGGCGAACGCCTCGTCGGGCAGGTGGCCAAGCGCCAAGCCGTCACCAATCCCGAAAACACGGTCTATTCCATCAAGCGCTTCATGGGCCGCCGCTTTGACGAAGTTAGCGAGGAAGTGCAAAGGGTTCCTTACAAGTTGGTCAGCGGCCCGCACGACGACGCGCGTGTGCAAATCTCCGGCAAGGCCTACAGCCCGCCGGAAATCTCCGCGATGATTCTGCAAAAGCTGAAGAGCGCTGCCGAAGCGTTTCTTGGCGAGAAAATCTCCAAAGCGGTGATCACCGTACCGGCGTATTTCAATGACGCGCAGCGCCAGGCCACCAAGCAAGCGGGCGAAATCGCCGGGCTGGAAGTCCAGCGCATCATCAATGAGCCCACGGCCGCGGCTCTCGCTTACGGCCTCGACAAGAAAAAGGATGAGACCATTGCCGTGTACGACCTCGGCGGCGGCACCTTCGACATCTCCATCCTCGAAGTGGGCGAAGGCGTGGTCGAAGTGAAGGCCACCGCCGGCGACACGCACCTCGGCGGCGACGACATTGACCAGCGTGTGATCGAGTGGATCGTCTCCGAATTCAAGAAAGACCAGGGCATTGACCTCAGCAAGGATCGCATGGCCATCCAGCGCCTCAAAGAAGCCGCGGAAAAGGCCAAGTGCGACCTCTCTCAGCTTTCCGAGACGGAAATCAATCTCCCGTTCATCACCGCCGATGCCTCAGGCCCCAAGCACCTGCAACAGAAGCTGACGCGCGCGACGCTCGAGAAGTTGATGGAAGACATTCTCCAGCGCACCGTGGGCCCGGTGAAACAGGCGCTGTCCGATGCCGGCCTCTCTCCCGACAAAATCGACGAAGTCGTTCTGGTCGGCGGCTCCACGCGCATTCCCCGCGTGCAGGACATCGTCAAGCAGCTCTTCGGCGGCAAAGAACCGCACCGCGGCGTGAACCCGGACGAGGTCGTCGCCGTGGGCGCTGCCATCCAGGGCGGCGTGCTCGGCGGGGAGGTAAAGGACATTCTGCTCCTCGATGTCACTCCTCTTTCTCTTGGCGTGGAGACTCTCGGCGGCGTAATGACGGTGATGATCCAGCGCAACACGACCATCCCCACGCGCAAGGCGGAGGTCTTCTCCACGGCCGCTGACAATCAAACCGACGTGGAAATCCATGTCCTGCAGGGCGAGCGCAAGTTTGCGCACGACAACCGTACCCTCGGCAAGTTTCACCTGGTGGGAATCCCTCTGGCCCCGCGCGGGCTGCCGCAGATCGAAGTCACTTTCGACATCGACGCCAACGGCATACTGAACGTTTCCGCCAAGGACAAGGCCACCAACAAGGAGCAGAAAATC
>JACOSF010000144.1 GCA_016179005.1 Acidobacteriota bacterium
CGTGTCGCGCACCGATGGAAAACTCGAGCCGAGTGGTCGCGTGAACTGCTCTTCCGTCAGCGCCGCAGCCGCTTCGAGTAACCGGCGATTGGCCCATGCGTCGTATTCGTACAGCACTCGGATTTCTTCCGGCGTCATGATTTGTCCCTGGATGGCTTCGGCCGCGTTCAGGCCCGCTTCTTCACCGCCACTTCGTGGATTCCTCCCGAGGCCTCGGGACGCGCATGATAACACTCGGCGTCGGACGGGTAGCGCCCCTCGCGCACGTCCGCGCAAAACTCCTGCACGGCGCGGCTGATCGTCTCGTTGAGGTTCGCGTACTGCCGCACAAATTTAGCCGGCGGCTCCATCGCAAGCCCCAGCATGTCGTGCAGCACGAGCACCTGGCCGTCGCACTCCGGGCCCGCGCCGATGCCGATCGTAGGAATGCGCAGTTCCTCGGTGATGCGTGCGGCCAGCTCTCGCGGGATCGCTTCCAGCACGATGGCAAATGCGCCCGCCGCTTCGACTGCTCGCGCGTCGCGCAGCACCTGTTCGGCGGCGTCCCGCGTTTTCCCCTGCACGCGGTAGCCTCCCAGCGCGTGCAGCGACTGCGGCGTCAGCCCCACATGCCCCATCACCGGCACTTCGGCCTCCACCAACCGCGCAATGATTTCCAGCCGCCGCTCGCCGCCTTCGATTTTTACGGCTTCCGCTCCAGCTTCCTTCACGCAGCGAATGGCGTTGTGCAGCGTCTCTTCGGCGGACGCATGGAAGCTCCCATAGGGCATGTCCGCCACCACCAGCGCGCGCTTCGCACCGCGGCGTACCGCCCGCGTGTGATGCAGGATTTCCTCCATGGTTACTGGCAGCGTGCTCTCGTAACCGAGCACAACCATGCCCAGCGAATCCCCCACCAGCAGGATGTCCACGCCGGCCTCATCCAGCAGGCGCGCAGTGGGATAGTCGTACGCCGTCAGGCAGGTGATTCTTTTGTTGGGTTGATTTTCGCGAGAAGAAAGTGAAACTTTGCGGCTCAGTATGTCGGGCACGGTAATTTTCCCGTTGCCCGCATGGCATGCGGCGCTCATATTGCCTCCGGTGCCGTTCCCGTTGCACGGGATACAGCCCATCCATCAAAGCCTAACAAATTAGCGCCGCATTTGCCAGTCCCGAAGCATCAGGCTGGTTTCCTGCCCGGCACTGTCCTGAAATGATGAAGGATCGAAACGGCCACCATCGTCATTCTCGGCATTCTTGCTGCGGCCGTCGCGCGGACCGTTGGATTCGCCACCGGCAAGGACGGCCATGCCGAAATGTCCGAGGAAGAGTTTGAGGCGGAGGCGAAGCGCGTTTCCATGCTCGCCGCCGCGGTGATGGGACTTCAGAAAGTCCCGGAACCCAAGCGCGTCGAATACATCATGCAACGCGACAATCGTGCATAGGGGGTCCCGAAGCTTCGGGACCGCCGAAGCCGGCGACCGCCCGCCGGACGAGTCCACTCCCCGCTGACCCGCTCTACGGCTTTTCCTTCCCGGCCATGCTGTACGCTCCGGTAGCGATGCTCAGCAACAGAAAGAGCAGCGCCGCCTTGTAAAAACTCATGTAATAGATGCTCGTGCCCTGCGCAAGTGGCCGGAGCCCGTACCCCAGGGCGTTGACTGCTCTCCACACAATGGCAATCACCACGGAGATCACGCCGAGCCAGTACGAGTACTGCAGAATCTTTTTCTCCATTCCTCGCCTCCTCCTGCGGACAATTTGCGGCCCTTTCGGTGGATAACCTGGCGCTCACGCTACGCCTGCGACGCCTTGTTGTCAATTATCGCGCGCCATTGGGAGGCACGATTTCAGGCCCACGCCCAGCTCTCCCTCGTCTTTTCAAAAACAAAAACGGGCACGCCAGCTTGGCCGCGCGCCCGTTCTTCGTTCTTCGAGACTTTCCTATTGCACCTTCGCTCCCTCACCATGCTGCATCTGTTGGTAGGCTGCGATTTGTTGCGCCGTCAGGATTTTCTTCGCCGCAAGGTGCGTGGCCAGGTGTACCCAGCGCAGCTCCGCCCGCAGCGACGCCACCCGGTACGTCTCCTCGCGCAACTCGTCTTCGCTCTTGCCCTGCGCGAACAGTTCTTCCAGCCGCTTCTCCGCCAGCAACACATCTTTCCCCTTGGCCAGCGCCTTTTCTTTCATTTCCGCCATCAATTTTTGCATCGCAGCTTCCTGGGCGTGTGTGAGCTTTAGTTCCTTTTTCAGGTCCAGCACGTGTTTGGGTCCCGGGTAGCCGTTCTTGTCCGCTGCCAGCGCCATCCCGAACCCTTCCCCGCGCTCGATGGCTTCGCGTTCCGCCTCCAGAAAAGCGTGGTGTTGCGCCATCGCTTGCGGCGTTGCAGACGGGCTCTTTATGTGCTGCTCGTGCTGCGCCGC
>JACOSF010000145.1 GCA_016179005.1 Acidobacteriota bacterium
AATGAGGTGCAACACTTCGGTGACATCAACATCCACGCGGCGCTTGTCCACGATGGCCAGGGGCGCTTCAATGCGCTTGGCGAAATAACGGGCGCGTTCCACGCCGCCGGCATCCGGCGAAACCACCGTGATGGGGCCCAGATCCTTGAGCTTCTGCCGGAAGTAATCAATCAGCACCGGCTGGGCATACAGGTGGTCCACCGGCACAGTGAAGTAGCCCTGAATCTGCGGCGCGTGCAAATCCAGAGTCAGCGCGCGGGAAGCCCCGGCCGTCTCGAGCAAGTCGGCGACAAGCTTTGCGGAAATGGGCACGCGGGGCCTGTCCTTGCGGTCCTGACGCGCATAACAGTAATAGGGCACCACCGCCGTAATGCGCCAGGCGGAGGCGCGCTTGAACGCGTCAATCATCAGCAGCAACTCCATCAGGTGGAAGGCCACCGGACTGCTGCAAGGCTGCACGACGAAGACGTCCGCGCCGCGGACATTTTCCAGAATCTGGAAGTTGATCTCGCCGTCGCTGAATTTGCCCAGCACCGTCTGGCCGAGAGGCACATCCAGATGGCTGCAGATTTCTTCGGCCAGCGGCCGGTGAGCGCTGCCGCTAAATATTTTGAACTTATCGTCGTTCAAGGGAACCCCTCAAAAGACTCCCGGCCAGCCGAGAGCCCGAAGGTACTCTTTTCTCGAAAGCGTGCGAACCGCGAAAACGCGGTCGTCCGGAAACCATCGCGCAGTTCGGCGCGCCTGCGCTGGGTCTGGAAAAACTCCGAACACCGCCGAACCACTACCCGCCAGCGCGGCTTCCGCGGCTCCTCCCTGGAGCAATTTCCGCTTAATGGTGCGCAAGCGGGGGTGCCGAGCAAAGACAGCCTTCTCGAATCCGTTCGAGAGGGCGCTCCACTGCGGGCTCCAGCACAGAGCGCAGAAACTAGATATTTTAGAGGCTGGGCGGCGGTCTGTCAATGTTGAACTGACCCAAGCATAAGCGTCGCGAGTGGGCACGGCAAGGACGGCCGGAGACACCACCAGCACGGCGCGGCGGGGCAGGTCCGGCAGGGGATAGATCTCGTCACCGCGGCCGACGCCGAGGGCTCGGCCCCCGCCGAGGAAAAACGGCACATCGGCCCCCAGACGCGATGCAATTGCAAGCAGGCGCGGTGCGGGGAACCGGCGTCCCGTGAGGCGGAGCAAGCCGATGAGTGCTGCGGCGGCGTCGCTTGAGCCGCCGCCGAGACCCCGGCCAGCGGGGATGCGCTTGTGGAGCGCAGCGCGAATGCCGGAACGAAGACGCAGCGCGCGGCGCATGGCGTCGAGAGCGCGCCAGACGAGATTTTCGCGGCCGAGGGGCAACGATGGGTCATTGCATTCGAGCAGAATCCCAGGCTTGCGGGTGAGGGAGAGCTCGAGCGTGTCGTGCAGCGAAATGGCCTGAAAGATGGTGCGCAGCTCGTGGTAGCCATCAGACCGGCGGGCGAGAATATCCAAGCACAAATTAACTTTGGCGAAGGCGGGAATGCGCAGGGATTGCATCTGAGGCACTGTTACTTCGGTTTCGGCTCGCTCAAGGGCTTCTGGGCAACGCGGTGTTTCAATCCGGCGAGCTTTTTTTCGAGAGCGGAGACGCGGTCGGGCTCGAGTTCGGCCGGGAGTGCGCGCTGCCACTCGGCAAGGGCTTTTTCCCACTCCGCAGCGGCCTGCGTGGCGCGGCCGGCCTTGACGAGCACGTCACCGAGATGGTCGTGAATGGTGGGGTCGTGGCGGTTGCGATCGATGGCCTTGCGGAGATACGTCTCCGCCTCCGCCAGATTATTCTGCTTGAAGAAGGCCCAGCCGAGGCTGTCCAGATAGGCGCCGTTGAAAGGCTCTTCGGCCAGCGCGCGACGAATCAGATCCACCGCTTCTTCGAGGCGTGTGCCCCGGTCGGCCAGCATGTAACCGAAATAATTCAGGACTTGCGCGTTCTGCGGATTGACCTGCAACACTTTTTGGAACTGCGCCTCGGCGAGATCGAATTTTTTCTGGCGCTCGAAAATAGCCCCCAGCAGAAACCAGACTCCTTCGTTTTCGGCCGGAGACGAGGCGAGCTTCTCGGCCATGCCGCTGGCCAGCTCGGCATCTTCAAAGCGCTTGCCGCGCTCGTACACCTGGGCCAGGGTGAGGTAAAGATCGCGATCCTCTCCGGACTTAGCGAGCAAGCCGCGGAGAAGCCCGGCGGCCTCGTCGGTCTGCCCGTTCTCACCGAGCAGAAGGGCGTGAGTGACCAGCAGCCCACGGTCCTGAGGAAACAATTCCATTCCCTTTGCCGATGTCTCGAGCGCGCGAGGCATGTCCTTGGCGAGACGATACGTGTCCGCAATCAGAGAGCGGGCGCGCTTTTCGCTTTCCGAATCCAAAAGGAGCAACTCGCGATAGGCATTGACGGCCGCAGGGAAATTCTCCACTTCGCGGTGGAGGCGCCCCAACTGCTCGTAGAAAACCGCGAGCGTCCGCTGGGAATCGGCCAAGCTGCGGGGATTGGTCTTCACTGCGGCAACTGAATCGGAGAGAACGCGAATGGCATCTTCGAATCGGCCCTGCGCTTCGTAGAGGAGCGCCTCGCTGTAAATGACTTCCAGGCTGCCCGGAGCGTGCTGTTTGGCGCGCAAGAGGATTTCTTCGGCGCGATCCAATTTTTTCAACTGCCGGTAGATCTGAACCATGCGGAGATAGTTCTGCACCTCCGCCGGCTCGATTTCTGTGAGACTTTGATATTGCGAAAGCGCGGCGTCCGCTTTTCCCTGGGCGAGCAGCGCCTGAGCGAGCTTGCGACGGTATTCGGGCTCGCGGGGGTCCAGCTCGACAGCGCGGCTGAACGCGCTTTCGGCGCGGGCGTGCTGCTGCACACGGCCATAGGCGTCTCCCAGGAGAGCCAACAGTTCGGAGGAAGAGGAGCGGTCCGCGGTTTTGCCAAGCAGGGCGATCACTTCTTCCGCCCGGCCCTGATCCAGAAGCAGCATGGCGAACTGCTGGAGCAACTCTCCGTTCTCGGGCTCCTGCGCGAGCCCGCTGCGCAATGCCTCTTCCGCGTGCGGCAAGTCGTTCTGAAAACGGTACAGGCGCGCCAACCAGAGGGAGGAGTCGGTGTCGGAAGGGTCGAGGCGCAGGATTTCGCGGTATTGCTCGATGGCGCGCGCGACGGTCTCCTTGGAGCCGGAGGAGGTGCTGCGCTCGCCCAGGGTATGGACATAGATGCGGGCGAGCAGGCGGCGGGCCACCACGTTATCCGGCTCGCGCTTGAGGATTTCCTGGGCTTCCAAAACAGCATCGCGGATGCGCTGGGACTTGGCGTACATGCCAGCCAAACGCTCGCCAATCACAGAAGCGCGGGGATCGAGCGCGTACGCTTTCTTGTAGTGCTCGATGGAAAGGCTGGCGTCCTCGGAGCGGCTGGATTCCTCGTACAGTGCCTCGTAATAATT
>JACOSF010000146.1 GCA_016179005.1 Acidobacteriota bacterium
ACCCGCGTCACGCTTACCGGCAAGGTGGTTGACCGCATCAAGGGCGGGCTGGTTGTTGATGTCGGGGTCCGCGCGTTCCTGCCGGCTTCGCAGGTGGACGTGCACCCCATTCGCGAACTCGATTCCTGGAAAGGCCAGGATGTCCAGGTCCGCGTCCTCAAGATGAACCGCAAGCGCGGCAACGTTGTGGTCAGCCGCCGGATCATTCTGGAAGAAGATTTGAAGGCCCTGCGCGAGCACCTGCTGGAGTCCCTCACCGAAGGCACGGTCATGGTCGGGAAGGTGAAGAACCTCACCGACTACGGCGTCTTCGTGGATCTGGGCGGCCTGGACGGTCTGCTCCACGTCACCGATCTTTCCTGGGGCCGCATCACGCGTCCCTCGGAGTTTGTTCAGCCTGGCCAGGAAATCGAAGTCAAGGTGCTGAAGTTTGACAAGGAAAAGATGCGCGTCTCCCTCGGGCACAAGCAACTCCTGCCCGATCCCTGGGAGGGCTTGCCCGAGCGCTTCCCCGTCGGCTCGCGCGTGCACGGCAAGGTGGTCGGCGTCACCGACTACGGCGCCTTTGTCGAACTCGAGCCCGGTGTCGAGGGCCTCGTGCACGTCAGTGAAATGTCCTGGTCCAAGCGCATGAAGCATCCCTCGAAGATCGTGAAGGTCGGCGACGAGGTCGAAGTCCTCATCCTCGACCTGAAGCCGGACCAGCGCCGCGTTTCTCTCGGCCTCAAGCAGTTGCAGCCGGATCCCTGGAATTCCCTCTCGGGGAAGTATCCCATCGGCGCCACGGTCAGCGGCAAAATCCGCAACCTCACCGATTTCGGCGCGTTTGTGGAAATCGAGGAGGGCATTGACGGCCTGATCCACGTCAGCGATATCAGTTGGACCCAGCGCATCAAGCATCCCAGCGAGGTCTTGAAGAAGGGCGACACCGTCGAAGCCCGCGTTCTCAAGATTGACTCCGCCAACCGCCGGCTCTCTCTTGGGCTGAAGCAGTTGAACGACATCTGGTCCAATTGGTTCGAAGCGCACAAGGTGAACGACGTGGTTCGCGGCAAGGTCGCCCGCAGCACTACCTTCGGCGTCTTCGTTGAGCTCGCGGAAGGCATCGAAGCGCTCTGCCATGTTTCGGAGATCGAGGAGCGCCGTCCCCGCGCCGACCGCGAAAGCGGGCCGCGCGGCTCGGTCGCCAAATCCGGCGTGCAGCTCGATGTCGGCCAGGAATACGATTTCAAGATCATCAAGCTCGATCGCGACCAGCACAAAATTGGCCTGAGCTACCGCGGCGCGCAGAAACAGGCGGAGCGCAACGAAATTGCGCAGTACCGGTCTTCGAAGACATCATCCACGGCCACGCTGGGTGACATCTTCTGGGCCAAGCGCGAGTCCTCTTCCTAGACCGCTTTGCCTCACGGCGCGTGACCGGCTGCGCCCTCCGCGGGTTGCCCTCTCGCGTGGGCCGCTCAAAAAAAAGTACTTACCTTTCCGCCGGTTTGGTGATATTGACAAGCAGGCGTGCGGGGGGTTATCTCCTGCCGCTGTAGCGTGGTTGCTCTTCACACCGCGCAGGCTAGCCCGGGATTCCATCGCCATCATCACGGAGAACGCGCCGATGAACGATGCCACCATGACAAAGGCAGACTTGGTCGAAGAGGTCGCCAAAGTCACCGATCTGCCGCGCAAGGAATCTGAAGTCGTCGTCGAGACGATTTTCGAGAGCATCATCCGGGCCCTGCAAACCGGCGACAAAATCGAAATCCGCGGCTTTGGCAGCTTCCGCACCCGTCAGCGCCAGGGACGCATCGGCCGCAACCCCAAGACCGGCGCGCGCGTCGAGGTGCCCCCCAAGCGCATCCCGTTCTTCAAGCCCAGCAAGGAGCTCAAGGACTTCGTCAACACCTCCGGCGCGCACGCCGCCGCAACTCCCGCGGACCCTGCTTCGAGCTAACGGGACAATCCCGTCGTTATGGACTATCTCTTCACGCCTTGGCGCTTCGCCTACATCGCCGATGCCACCAAGAATGACCGCTGCATCTTCTGCGACCTCCTCGCCCTCGGCGACGACCCCAAGGCCCTCATCGTTCTTCGCGGCGAAAAGAACTTTGTCGTCCTGAACCGCTTTCCGTACACCTCCGGTCACGTCATGATTGTTCCCTACGCTCATATTCCTGACCTTTCCGCTTGCGACGCCGATGTCCTCTCCGAAATGATGCAGCTCGCGCGGCGCGTCCAGCTCGCCCTCGCCTCCGCCTACCATCCCGAAGGCTACAACCTCGGCATGAACCTCGGCCGCTGCTCCGGCGCCGGCGTCACCGGGCATCTCCACCTCCACGTCCTGCCGCGCTGGGCGGGCGACTCCAACTTCATGACCACGACTGCTGAAACCCGCGTCCAGCCCGAAGACCTTTCCACCACCTACCAGAAGCTCCGCACTGCCTTCTCCTCGTAGCGGCGGGTTTACCCCGCCGCCCTGTCATGCTGAGTCCGCCGCGGCGGACGAAGCATCCCTCCGTGTTTGATCTGCGTTCATCTTTGGTTTTGTTTTGGTTTTTGACTTCGCTTGCCTTAGAATTCGTTTTTGCTTTCGGGCATCGCCGCCCCGCCCTGCTTCCGCTTGAGCAGGGCCCGTCAGGGAGTCGCCACGTGCATCTCGATCTCACCGATGAACAGAAAATTCTCCAGAACACCGTCCGCGAGTTTGCCCAGGTGGAAGTGAAACCGCACGCCCGCGAGCTCGACGAAACCGGCCACTTTCCCCTGGAAACGTTTCGCAAGGCCGCCGAGCTTGGCCTCACCGGCGTCGCGTTTCCCGACGACGTGGGCGGCGCCGGCTTTGACCACGTTGCCTACACCATCGTCATCGAAGAAATCTCCCGCGCCTGCGCCTCCACCGGCGCCATCCTCTCCGTGCAGAACTCGCTGTTTTGCGATCCCATTCATCGTTTCGGCAACGACGAGCAGAAAAAGAAATTTCTCAACCCATTCCTGCGCGGAGAAAAAATCGGCTGTTTCGCTCTCACCGAGCCGCAGGCCGGCTCCAACGCCGCGGCCCTCGCCACCAAGGCCGTGCTGAAGGGCGACCGCTACGTCATCAACGGCACGAAAGCGTGGATCACCTGCGGCGGCGTCGCCGATGCCTGCATTGTTTTCGTGAACACGCATCCCGAAAAAGGGGAGAAGGGCATTACCGCCCTCGTCGTCGAGAAGGGAACTCGCGGCTTCGCCGTTGGCAAGGAAGAAAAAAAGCTCGGCATCAGCGCCACCGCCTGCGTCGAGCTGTCCTTCACGGAATGCGAAGTCCCCGCCGCGAATCGCCTGGGCAACGAGGGCGAAGGCTACAAAGTCGCTCTCGCCACGCTCGACGGCGGCCGCATCGGCATCGCCGCGCAGGCCGTGGGCATCGCTCAGGGCGCGTTTGATGCTTCGCTGAAATACTCGCAGGAGCGCATTGCCTTCGGCGGGCCCATTTCGCAGTTCCAGGCTATCCAGTTCATGCTCGCCGACATGGCCACCGAAATTGACGCCGCACGCTTGCTCACCCGCAAAGCCGCGTGGAAGCAGGACACCGGCGCGCGCTTCTCCATGGACGCGGCCATCGCCAAACTCTACGCCAGCGAAATGTCCACTCGCGTTACGCACAAAGCCATTCAGATTCACGGCGGCTACGGCTACAGCCGCGAGTACCCCGTCGAGCGCATGTACCGCGACGCGCGCATCACCGAAATCTACGAGGGCACCAGCGAAATCCAGCGCCTGGTTATCGCCGCATGGGTA
>JACOSF010000147.1 GCA_016179005.1 Acidobacteriota bacterium
ACCACACGCCGCAGGACTCGGCAGCGAAGCTCGACCAGGGCAGCCTGCAACATCATGGCGAGTACATGCTCTCGCTGGCGCGGCAGTTGGGCGACGCAGAGTTTGCGGAAAATCCCACGAGCAACGCGGTCTATTTCAATTTGATCGGCAATACGCTGGTGCATTATTCGACAGGGCTGGGAATCGCGCTGGCGCTGGTGGCGGCGGGGCTGTACGGATTTGTGCTGCGGCGGGAGTTGCAGCAGAAGAGGACGATTCTGCTCGGAGTGATTTGGGGCGCGGGAATTCTTGTGCTGAGCACGGTGCTGACCGGGCTGCTGGGAATGGCGGTGCGGTGGAAGGCCGGATTCCTGCACGGATGGCTGGTGCCGGATGGCGATGTGCTGCGCAGCGGCACGTACATGCTGAGCCTCGTGCTCTTCGCGGTGGGGATCAACGCGGCGATGTACAGCCTGTGGCGCAACAAGCTGGGCGCGGCAGGACTCGCGCTCGGCGGGCTCGCGGTATGGACGCTGCTGGCGCTGTGGAGCGCGTTCGCGGTGCCCGGAACGAGTTACCTGTTCACGTGGCCGCTGCTGGGGAGCCTGGTGGCGGTGGCCATGTTCCGCTCGACGGGCGAAGAAGAAAGCGCGGGGATGAAAGAAATCGCGGCGCTCATCGTTGGCGCGCTGCCGTGCGTGCTGCTGTTCGCGCCCACCGTGCAGCAACTGTTCGTGACACTGGGGCTGTCGCAATTGGGTACGCATGCGATGTGCGTGTTTCTGACGCTGGCACTGTGGGCGCTGATCCCGCAGATCGAGTTGATGACGCGCATACAGCGCTGGCTGCTACCGGCCGCGGCGTACGGGCTGGGCATCGTGCTTTTCATCGGCGGAATGATTACCACGCGCTACTCGGCGGAGCATCCCAAGACGGACTTCATCGCGTACGGGCGCAACGCGGACACCAACATTGCTGTGTGGTTCAGCGGCGGTGACAAGCCGGATGAGTGGACCGAACAGTTTTTGAGCGCGAATCCGTCCCAAGAGGCGCTGCCGGAGTTTTTCCCGGATTCCCCGAATACGAAATATCTGAAGAGCCTGGCGAAAGACGTGAAGCTGGCGGGGGCGGACGTGCTGCTCGGCGAAGAAAAAAAGGAAGGCGAAGGGCGCACGCTGACGCTGCTGGTGATGAGTCCGCGGAAGGCGGCGTGGATCACGGTCTATGTGAGCGAAGCGGAAGTGCTGGAAGCCAGCGTCAACGGAAAGCCCATCCACAAAGATCCCGACGCGCGGCGCCTGCCGGAGCAGGGCTGGCGGCTGCGCTACGCCAACCCGCCGGAGCAGGGGATCGAAGTGATGCTCAAGGTGCGCGGGACGCAACCCGTGAAGGTGCGCGTGGTGGATGGGTCGCTGGGGCTGCCGGCAATGGCCGAGATGGACGTGAAGCCGCGGCCGGACTGGCTGATGCCCGTTCAGGCGGGTGACGTGACCCTGGTGAGCCGGGTATTCAAATTCTAGCCACAGCGGCACGGACAAAAGCGAAAAACGAAGCGAGATCCTTCACTACATCCGTCCCGAAGCTTCGGGACGGATTTCGTTCAGGATGACAGTCAATAAATCCTAGATGGGCGAGCCACCGGGCTCTCCCAATGAGCACGATGGAGAGACATTGAGCTGTCCGATCTGCGAGAAGAGGAAGCCGAAGCGGTTTTGTCCGGCGAAGGGCGAGTCCATCTGCGCGGTGTGCTGCGGCACGGAGCGCGAGGTAACCATGGATTGCCCGAGCGACTGCCCGCACCTGGTGCAGGCGCGGCGATACGAGGAAGCACACCCGCGGGAATACGCGCGCGAAGAAATTTTGTTTGCCGATGTGGAGATTCCGCCGCAGATGATCCGCGCGCAGCAGCCGGTAGTGAGCGGACTCGGGTTCACCGTGCTGAAATTCGCGCGCGACAACGCGGCGCTGGCCGACGGCGATGTGCTCGCCGCGGTGACTTCGCTGGCGGAGGCGTACCGCACGCTGGGCTCCGGGATCTACTACGAAAAACCGCCGGAGGGGCCGATGGCCCACGGGCTCTACGCGGCGCTGGCGGCGTTCTTGGAAGACATGAAGAAACAGGAGGCGGAACGCAGCGGATTTCCCAGCCTGAAGGATGCGGAGATTTTTCACCTCGCAGATTGAAAAGGAAACACCACGGATCGTGATGCCGTAGAAGAAGGTTGGAAGTTAGAAGGTTCCCGCCGGAAGAGACTGAAGCAAAGCAGGAATTCTCCCAGAGAAAACAAACTCACGACGACGAGGGGCGGGCACGGCATGCCGCGCCCCTACGAAGGCGAAACCCAGGCGCCGGCCCTTCGCTTCGCTCCCTTCGCGTTTGCTCAGGACAAGCTGGAGGCCGGCGCTACCGGGTGCGGGCGCCGGGAATGAATTGACCGGCGCGGGCGAGGGGTGATATACAGGGCTCTTCCGTTTTACTTTAGAATGATTCTAAGGGGACGGCTTTTTCCGGGAAGCACTTTCGCTGCCTGGGGCATTCTATCTCTCCGCAGGAGGAAACGATGAGGAAGCGAATGGGTCAGAAGAACCTGCTGCGCATGCTGGCGGCGGTGGTGCTGGCGTGTGCAGCGGGGGCGGCGGCGCAGCAGATGCCGCAGCCGATCACGGTCTATACGGACTACACCATCAAGCCGGGGAAGGAAGCCGACTTCATGGACCTGGTCAACAAAGTGGGCGCGCCGGTGCGGGACAAGCTGATGAAAGACGGCGTGATCCTGGCGTGGGGCGTGGAGGTGCCGTTGAACCGCGGCGCTTACGGCAGCACGACACACACCATCTGGTACGCGGTGGCGGACTGGGCTTCGATTGAGAAAGTCCAGGCGGGCATGGCCGCGCAGATCCAGAAGATCGGTGCCGACGAAGCGAAGGCCGCGGAAGAGGCCAAGAAAAAGAATCAGAAGCCGGCGATGAGCACGATGGAGCGCGCCAACGACACGTGGGACGCGAGCAAGACGCGCGACTGGTACACACGGGACATCGTGTTCGCGGTGGGCAGTGCGCCGGCGACGGCGGGAATGCAACTCTTCACGCGCGACGGGTTCGTGCAGGCGAGGCCCGGCAAGGGCGCGGAGTACCGGGCGGCGTGGGAGAAGTACAAC
>JACOSF010000134.1 GCA_016179005.1 Acidobacteriota bacterium
AAATCCGTGCGCGGGTCGAGTTCCTCGCCGCGCGCCTGCTCCGGGCTCATGTACGCCGCGGTGCCGATGGCCACGCCGGGACTCGTCAAGTGCGGATCTGCGTCCTCCGTCAGCATCGCCTGAGACCCTTCGCTGACACTCAGGGTGACACCGCCTTTTCTGTCATGCTGAGCGGAGCGAAGCATCTGCGGTGTGAGTTTCGCCAGGCCGAAGTCGAGCACCTTAGCCTGGCCGCGGCGCGTCACAAAAATGTTGGCCGGCTTGATGTCGCGGTGGATGATGCCCTTGGCGTGCGCGGCATCGAGCGCGTCGGCGATTTCGCTGCCCAGATCGAGGATTTCTTCCGTGCGCAGCGGCCCGCGCGTCAGACGCTGCCGCAGCGTGTCTCCCTCGAGCAATTCCATGGCGATAAACGGCTGGCCGTCGTGCTGGTCGATTTCGTAAATCGTGCAGATGTGCGGATGGTTCAGCGCGGAGGCCGAGCGCGCTTCGCGCTGAAAGCGTTCCAGCGCCTGTGCGTCTTTGGCCAGCTCTTCGGGCAGAAACTTCAACGCGACTTGCCGGCCGAGTTTGGTATCCTCGGCGCAATAGACCACGCCCATGCCTCCGCCGCCCAGCTTTTCGAGGACGCGATAATGCGAAATGGTTTGCCCGATCATGGAGCTATTTCTTTCCGCTGGGGACGCGGCGGCGCAGATCTTCGAACGCGTTGAGGATCAGCACAAACTTGTCATCCTTTTCGGCGATTTTCCCCTGGCCTTCGGCGAACCTCAGCACAACGACTCGTTTTCCATCGGGCGCAAGGTCGTAGTTGGGCCGACCTCCAAGGTCAGCAAACTGCCCGGGGGACCACAGCACCGGCTTGTCCGACTGGAATGACCCGCCGACAACATGGTAGTTAGCGGCCATGAGCCGGGTTTCGTCGAGCGTGCGATAGAAAAGGTCCTTGCCATTCCTTAACCAGCGGGGATGCGTGCCGCCGCCGTTGGAGATCATCCATTTGCCTTCGCCGCTGGGGAAGGGCCGGACATACACTTCATTCCTTCCCGATTCGTTGGAACCGTAAGCAATCCAGCGTCCGTCCGGAGAGAAAGCGGGATTGTTTTCATTGAAGCGCGTCTTCAAGAACTCTCTTGGTGTGCCCGGTTTCCAGCCGGACTTCTCATCCCCTTCCATCGGCAGCACCCATATATCGTTGCCCGTAGCCTGAGCTGCTTCCCAATAGGCCAGAAACTTGCCGTCCGGCGTCCAGGAACTCGCAAACTGAGTGTTCTTGCTTTCCGTGAGCCGCTGGATTTCGCCGGTGCCGTCGGTCCGCTGCCAATACAGGTTCTGGAATCCGCTGCGATTTGAACTGAAGACCTGGCGTTGCCCGTCCGGCGTCCACACCTGCGCAAAATCATTGCCCGAAAAAGTGAGCCGGGTCATGGTGTCGCGCGCCCAGTCGTACACCCACACGTCGTTGGTGCCTCCCTCGCTCACGCTCAGCGAGAGCCGCTTGCCGTCCGGGGAAATCCGCGGATTGACGAAGTCCCCGAGGACCGTTCGCAGCGGCTGAAACTTTCCTTCGCGGTCCATCCAATAGACCGCCAAGCTGCTGGCTTGGCTTTCCCCGCTCACATACGCAAACGATCCCGTGTTGGAAAAACTGAATTGCGCGCCGCCAACCGAGGCAGCGAAAACAGCGCGCTCCAAAAACGGCGCCGGCGGCCCGGTCACTTCCAACTGGTTGATGTCGAACGGTACCGCGAATAGATTGCCCCCTTGGGCGTAAACGATGTGGCCGCTCTGCACATAACGGCCGTACGAACCGCTCGTCGTCACCGTCCGCCTTTCTCCGCCTTTCAGCAATTGCAGCACGACGCTGCCGGTACCAAAGCCGCCGGGCGTCTGCACTGTAAACAGCACGGCCTCTCCGCCCCGCAGCACTTGCGGCCAGCGATGCGTCAATTCCCCTTTCGACTGGATGAGCTCGGTAAGGGCTTCCGGCTTTCCTCCGGCCGAAGAGACGCGGAAAAGCGGAGCACGCCCTTCCGGCGTGAACACGATGGAATCGTCCGCGCCCCAGTCGCCGCCGCGCGGGGTCGCCGCGTCGCACAGCGTAACGGCGGCTCCTCCTTGGACGGCGATTTTTTTCAGCTTGCCGTCGGCGAAAAACGCGAGCCAAGTTCCGTCCGGCGAGAAAAAAGGATCACGCGCGCCCTCGGTGCCGGCAAGCGGCGTGGCCTGCAACTGATCGACATTGCGCACATAAATTTGCCGCTGCTGCTTGGCATCCTGCGCCAGAAACGCCAGCCGCGTGCCGTCCGGCGAAAGGACTACAGAGGCGCCGCGGTCCAGCACGAGCGTGGCCGGAGCGCCCATTTCCGCACTCATGCGCATAGAAGGCGTTGGCACCGGCGCGGAACGCCACGGCGCCCACGCGGCTAACCCTGCGGCGACAATCGCCAGCCCCGCCACGGCCCACGGCAACATTCGCGTCCACGCTGGGCGGGCGGAACTTGCCCCGATCCCGTCTTGGCGGGACGAGGGAGCCCCGCCCGATTGCGCTTGCGGGTCGGCGAGGAAGTCTTCCACCAGGATGCGCGCTTCGCCGATGTCCCGCAGGCGGCGCTTGGCATCTTTTTCCAGGCAGCGGCGCAGCAGCGCGAGGATGCGCGGCGGCGTGGCTTCGGGTAACGCGCTCCAGTCCGGGTCGGCGCGAATCACCGCGGCCAGAGAGTCCGACACCGTGTCGCCATCGAAAACCTTTTTCCCCCGGAGCATCTCGTACAGCACGCAGCCGAAAGCCCAGATGTCCGCGCGGCGGTCCACGCTCTTGCCGCGGGCCTGCTCCGGCGACATGTACGCGGCGGTGCCCATCAACACGCCCGCGCGGGTGGCCACCGCGCTCATCGTCGGCGAATGCGACGCATCCATTGCACTCGCTTCGCTTTCCAGCGCTTTGGCCAGACCGAAATCGAGCACCTTCACCGCGCCATCCGGGCGCACTTTGATGTTGGCGGGTTTCAAGTCGCGATGAATGATGCCGCGCTCGTGCGCGTACTCCAGGGCCTCGGCAATTTGCCGGGTCATGGCCAGAGCTTCATCGAGGGGAACGGGGCCCGCCGCGATGCGTTCGGCGAGCGTGAGCCCTTCGACCAACTCCATCGCCAGCGCGCGCACGCCGCCCGATTCTTCCAGGCCGTAGATGTGCGCGATGTTGGGGTGATTCAGGGAGGCCAACACCTGCGCTTCACGGGAAAACCGGGCCATGCGCTGCGCATCCTGCGCAAAGGCTTCCGGCAGAATCTTCAGCGCGACCTCGCGGCCCAGCTTGGAATCCGTCGCCCGATACACCTCGCCCATTCCGCCCGCACCGATCTTGGCGGTGACGCGGTAGTGCGAAATAGTTTGGCCGATCATCAATTTTTTCCCTCGCGCACGCGGGCCTTCAATTCTTCGAACCAATTTACCACGACGTTTAACTGGCTGAGCCCCGCTTCCGCCCCGGCGGACTTGACCATCAGGAATCGCTTGCCGTCCGGCGACACGTCGTAAATGCCTTCGCGGCGCGGATGCATTTCGTAGCGCCCTTCAAACAGCGTACGAGGAGGCGAGGGAGAAAACTCCGGCCTCCCCACGTAGGAAACGGCCAGCACCTTGTCGCCACTGCGGTAAAACAGCTCCGAGCTGCCGCGGGCCCACAGCGGCGCAAAGCCGCCCTCCACGGAGATCTGCCATTTGCCGCCCGCGCCGCCGAGCGCCTGCACGTACACTTCGTCGCGGCCGGATTCGTCCGAGGCGTAGGCCATCCACCGGCCGTCCGGAGAAATCTTCCCTTCGCGCTCGTTGAAGGGCGTCTTGAGAAAGGGCTTGGCCTCGTGGTTTCCCTCCAGCGAAACCAGCCAGATGTCGCCGCGGGATTCCGTTTCGTAGTTGGTGAGCACGAGCAGTTTTCCGTCAGGCGAAATCGAACTGAGATGCGTGTGGTTCCCGATAGCCACCAAACGCTCTTCGGCGCCGCTGCCGTCGCCATTCTTCCAGTAGACCGCGCGCGGCTCGTTGCCCGCGGAGGCAGCGTAGAGCACCCGCCGCCCGTCCGGCGTCCACAAGGGCGACTCGTCTTCTCCGGGCTGAAACGTGAGCCGCGTCAGTGTGCCGCGGAGCATGTCGAAGGTCCAAACGTCGTTATTTCCCGCGGACACATGGACGGCAATCTTCTTGCCATCGGCGGAAAGGCTGGATTGATCAAATTCGTTGGCGGGCGCGGCGACATTTTCCACCGATCCCTTGCGGTCCACCCAAACCAGATTCCGGCGGAGCGCTTGAGTGCCATACGGTAGATAGATCAGCGTCCCGTTCGCGGATACATCGTACATGGCCACGCCGCTGCTCGTATTTAGCATCACCCGCTCGGCGACAGGCGCCGCAGGACCGGTAACTTCCAGCTTGCGAAGATCGAAAGGAGCTGCGAGCAGTTGGGCATTGCGGCCAAAAATGATGTGGCCGGTGGGCGAATAGTGGGGATTCGTGCCGCCTTCGATCAGCGTCCGCCATTGGCCCGTCTTCAAGGAAAGAACAGCAATGCGCGCATTATTGAAATTGCCGCCGGTGGTCTCGACGGTGAACAGGACGTCCTGGCCACCCGGAAGGAATTCCGGCAAGCGGTGGCTGGTTTCGCCGTTCTTGGGTTCGGGCCGGGTCAGTTCTTTGGGCTTGCCACCCTGCGCCGCCACCTCTTGCAACCCGCCAGCCGCCCCTGCAAAAATGATTCGATCGCCGGGTCCCCAAGTGGCGCCGCGACCATCCGTGAAGACCAGATTCGCACTCACCGTTTGCGGCGTGCCTCCGGTTACGGGCACCTTCATGATGGAACTGCTGCCGAAATACCCTAGCCATTTTCCGTCCGGTGAAAAAAACGGATTGCCGGCGCTCTCCACTCCTGCGATGAGCACAGGTTCCAATTCACCCAGCGAGCGCGAATAGAGACGCCAGCCAATCCCCATGCTGGCGCTGAAGACCATTTGATTTCCGTCGGGCGATATGGCCAGGGATGGAGCAGGGCCCGCGTCAAACTGCGCACCAAACGGCAAGGTGATGGCAAAACGCTGGACCACGGCGGGCACAGGACGTGCTGCACTCCACAAGGCAATTCCGGCGACAATCGCCAGAATACCCGCCAGCGCCCACGGTCCGCCGCGGCGGACCCGCTGCCATGTTTGTAGCGCCGGCATCTTGCCGGCTCCTGTGATTTCCGTTTCTTCAATTGCGCCACTTCCGGCAAGCGTTTCTTCAATCGCAATTCGCGCTTCGCCGATGTCGCGCAGCCGCTGCTTGGGGTCTTTCGTCAGGCAACGTCGTAGCAATCCGCGAATGCGCGGCGGCACGCTGCCGGGCAGCGACGTCCAATCGGGTTCGCGCGTGATCACCGCGGCCATGGAATCGGACGCTGTCTCCCCGCCGAAAATCTGCCGCCCGCTGAGCATTTCGTACAGCACCACGCCGAACGACCAGATGTCCGCGCGGCGGTCGGCGCTTTTTCCCCTAGCTTGCTCCGGCGACATATACGCCGCCGTGCCCAGGATGATGCCGGCCTTCGTCGCCGCAATGGAGAGCGTCGGCGAATGCGAGACATCCTGCACCGACGGCGCGTCGTCCAGCGCCTTGGCCAGCCCGAAATCCAAAACCTTCACTTTTCCGTCGGAGGTAATCTTTACGTTGGCAGGCTTCAGGTCGCGATGAATGATCCCTTTGTCGTGGGCAAATTCCAGCGCTTCGGCGATCTGCTTCGCGAAGTGCAGAGCTTCATCGAGTGCCATCGGCCCGCCTGCGATGCGTTCCGCCAGCGTAGGCCCTTCGACCAGCTCCATCACCAGCGCACGGGTTTGTAGCGCAGCCACTCCTGGCTGCGCACCTGCTGTTGTTGCGGACTCTTCCAGTCCATATATCGCCGCAATGTTGGGATGGTTCAGCGACGCCAGCACCTGCGCCTCGCGCTGGAAGCGCGTCATGCGCTCCGCGTCATTCGCAAACGCCGCAGGAATCACCTTGAGCGCCACTTCGCGCCCCAGCTTCGTATCCGTCGCGCGATACACCTCGCCCATGCCGCCTGCACCAATCTTGGCGGTCACGCGATAGTGGCCCACGCTGCTCCCCGTCATTTCATACCTCGCACAACAGCCATCCTGCGTTTGCCCGAGGATGCCCGGGAATCGGTTCAATCATTGGATTGGAATGGTTCTAAGCCCTCACATCTTAGGCTGTGCTGCCAGCCAAGTCAACGAAGTGAGGAAAGGGGTCAGGGGCAGGGTCAGAGTGGCAGAGTGCCAGAGTTGCAGAGTGGCGGAGTTTCAGAGTTGAAGGAGGCCCGGAGGAGAGCGCGCTTTTCGCTTTTCGCTTTTCGCTTTTCGCTTTTCGCTTTTCGCTTTCCCTATTTTCTCTTTTCTATTTTCTATTTTCGTTTTCTTCAATCTGCGTCATCTGCGGATTTACTTGTGTGCCGCTTCTTCCTGCTCATGCGCGTGGTAGGAGGAGCGAACGAGCGGGCCCGCTTCGACGTGTTTGAAACCCATTTCGCGTTCGCCGGCGAGCTTGTACTCGGCAAATTCGTCCGGATGGACGTAGCGCATCACAGGCAAATGCTCGCGCGTCGGCTGGAGATATTGCCCAAGCGTGAGAATGTCCGTGCCCTGCGCGGCGATGTCCGCCATCGCAGAAAGAATTTCTTCTCGCGTCTCGCCCAAGCCGAGCATCATGCCGGTCTTCGAGGGAATTGTCGCGTCAAACTCCTTCACGCGGCGCAGCAGTTCGAGCGAGCGCTCGTACACCGCGCCTTTGCGCACCTGCCGGTAGAGCCGCGGCACCGTTTCCGTGTTGTGGTTCAGGACG
>JACOSF010000135.1 GCA_016179005.1 Acidobacteriota bacterium
GAGCGTGCAGAGCAACACGCGCGCCAGCCCTCTGCGTCGCCCGGGGAAACTCGCCCGGCTACCGAAGGCCAGCCCGGCGGCGAACGCCCGCCCCGGCCTACTCATCCCGATCCTTACCGGGAATAGCCGGTTCATTTCGGCACACGGCTTGCCGCGCTGCGGAATCGTTTCTCGTTCTTATCCTTCAATGCTTGGGGTAAACTGCATCCCCTTCATGCTGAGCGTAAGCGAAGCATTTATGGTGAGGATAGCCGAACCACGATGAGCCGGATTGCCGCCATTCTTCCCGCCGCCGGACTCGGTACCCGCATGGGCGCCGACACGCCCAAACAGTTCCTGGACTTGGACGGCATGCCGCTCGTGATTTTCACCCTGCGCCGTCTTGCCTCTTGCTCTGCCATCCAGGAGCAAATGGGCCGGCCGGTGCGCGTTGTGCGCGGCGGCGGCAGCCGCCAGGAGTCCGTGGCCAACGCCCTCGCCGAAGTGGATCCGGAGACGGAGATCGTTCTCGTCCACGACGCTGTGCGCCCCTTCGTCACGCGCGAGCAGACGGAGCGCGTCATTGCCGAAGCGCGTGCCCGCGGAGCGGCCATCCTGGGCATTCCGGCGATTGACACCGTCAAGGAAGTGAAGCGCGCTAGTCTTCCGGAAGATGTTGCGCTCATCACCGCGACAATCCCCCGCGAGCGCATCGTTCTCGCGCAGACTCCCCAGGCTTTTCAGTATTCTCTTTTGAAGGAAGCTTTCGCGAAGGCCGCCGAGGACGGCTCCACCGGCTCCGACGAAGCCTCCCTGGTGGAGCGCCTGGGCCATTCCGTACACGTCGTCCTCGGCTCCGAGCGCAACATCAAGATCACGCGCCCCGCGGATATGGAACTGGCGCGCTTCTATCTCCAGCAGGAACGAGCTCACAAATGACTAGGTCGGGTATTGGTTACGATCTGCACAGACTGGAGAAAGGGCGAAAGCTCATTCTCGGCGGCGTTGAGGTCCCCTTCGACAAAGGTCCTGCGGGCCATTCCGATGGCGACGTGCTCAGCCATGCCATCTGCGACGCGCTTCTGGGCGCCGCGGGTCTCGGCGACATCGGCTCGCACTTTCCGGACACCGACGCAAAATGGAAAGGTGCATCGAGCCTCGCTTTTCTGGAGCACATCCGCAAACTGCTCGCCAAAGCGCACTTTCGTATTGGGCACATTGACGCTATCGTGGTCGCCGAAAAGCCCAGGCTCGGCCCGCATTTTCCAGCCATGCGCAAGGCGCTGGCTCATGTGCTCCAGGTCGATGAGCGGCAGATCAATCTGAAGGCCAAGACGAACGAAGGCGTGGACGCCGTTGGCCGCGGCGAGGCCATCGTGGCCCATGCCATCGTCACCCTGGAAGGTTGAGACGAACCCTGTGGAGTGCGGGACGTCAGTCCCGCTTGTCCTGAGCGAAGCGAAGGGCCTTTTCCTTGCGCGACGTGCGTCGCGCGGATTTTTTGGGTGTCCACTGGAAACTCATGCAGCCAGAAAACTCTGTCGAAAGTACCCTCGCGCCGTCCCCAGTTTTCTCCGCTGAAGACGTGGCCGCAATCTTGCGCGAGCACGGCTGGCTTCAGACGGCTCCCCAGCCGGAGTGCCACGATTGGCTGACCACGGCTGCCGCGCTGCTTGGTCCGCAGGCTCCTGACCGCGCCGCCCTGGCGGATTTACTGGGCCTCATTTTTCGCTATGATGCGCACGCAATTCTGCAATCCAGAGAAACCCATGCCGTGATGGCGCGCGATGGTGCCCGGGATGTCATCCGCCTGCTCGCCAATCTCGTCCTGGATTGCCCGGACGTGGACTCCGACCGCTTCAAACAAATTGTCACCACCCTGAAAGCAGCGCTGAATTGTCGGGGCAGGGAGCTCTTCTATCCGATTCGGCTTTCCCTCGCTGGCCGTGTCGGAGAAGGCGAACTCGACCGCGTGATTCTGTTGCTGGATTCCGCAGCGGCGCTCCCCTTTCGCTCTCCGGTGAAGGGAACGCGCCGGCGCATTCTTGAGTTTTGCTCTGCGCTCGACTGAGCGCGTAGGACAGGCTTTCCAGCCTGTCCCGTGTTTGTGTTCGCACTGACCGAACGTAGGACAGGCTTTCCAGCCTGTCCCGTGTTTGTGTTCGCACTGACCGAACGTAGGACAGGCTTTCTAGCCTGTCCCGCGATTTGCTCTGGAGTCAAATGGACCGCCTCGTTGGCATTCATGCCGTTCGCGAAGCTCTCGTAGCGGGCCGCGCGCTCGAGCGCATCGTCATTGCGCGTGGCCGCCACGGCGATCGCTTCGAGGAGTTGGTTGACCTCGCCCGGCAGCGTGGTGTCTCCGTGCGTTTCGAGGACCGCTCGCAAATCGATCGGCTGGCCGGCTCCGGTCAGCATCAGGGTGTCGTCGCTCTGACCGCTGCCAAAGAGGCCGCCGATCTGGAAGACCTGATTGCCCGAGGCGCCGCTCGCGAAAATGAAAAAGGGTTTCTTGTCCTGCTGGACGGTGTAGAAGACCCGCACAACCTGGGCGCTATCGTTCGGACGGCCCTTGCCGCCGGCGCCGATGGTGTCGTGATACCCGAACGCCGCGCCGCCGGTCTCACGGAAACGGTTGCGCGCGTCTCCGCCGGTGCGCTGGCTCATGTTCCCGTCGCGCGCGTGAAGAATCTGGCTCGCGCGATGGAAGAGCTAAAAGAAGCAGGCTATTGGCTCGTCGGGCTGGACGAACGGGCGGAGAAAAACTACGCAGGAGTTGATTTCACCGGTCCGGTTGGAATCGTCCTCGGCAGCGAGGGCCAAGGCTTGCATGAACTCACGCGCAAGCGCTGCGATTTCCTCGTTTCCATCCCCACCGCC
>JACOSF010000162.1 GCA_016179005.1 Acidobacteriota bacterium
CTGCTTCCCGCTCGGCGCCACGCGAATGCGCGCCCCGCCCCAGAATTTCTTCTTCCCCGCCACCTCTCCCATGCGCAGCACCGTCGGCCGCATCGCCGGAATCACCAGGTCGGCCGCGCTCCCCAGCTTGATTTCTTTTCCGGTCGCGTCGAACAACTCAATTTTGTATTCCGTGCCGTTGCCCGGCTCGCGGAAGCCCTCCACACCCGGAAAGCACGTCGCCGTCAGCAGGAGTTCCGTGCTGAGTCCCAGCTTGGGGTCCTCCACCACCAGCGGCGCGCACACCTCCAGCCAGCACGTTTTTCCGGAGGCCGATGCCGCGGGTTGCGTTCCCGGATAGCCCTGCCCGGCCGGTTGTTTGTCGCTGGGATTTTGCAGCAGCGGCGCGCCTCGCAGCGGCGATGCCGACGCCGCCACCAGCGCCCCCGTCAAACCCGAAAGAAATGCCCGCCGGTCAATGCGCCCCACGTTTTACCCCGATCACCGCGCCTCGGATTTGTTCTGCAATTGCGGAGTTCTTGGCGCGACACCATCCGTAGTTCTCGTAGCTCGGTTATACCGCCGCAGGCAGGCCCTTGCAAGGGTATGGTGGTTGCGGCAAAAATAAAAATGGCGGGCCACTCGGCCCGCCTCAGTTACGCTCGCCACTCCCGATGCCTCGGGACCACTCGCCACTTCTTTACAGTTCCCGCCGTCCTTCGATCGCCTTCAGCATGGTGATTTCGTCGGCGTATTCCAGGTCGCTTCCCACCGGAATTCCCACGCCGATGCGTGTCACTTTGATGCCCAGCGGCTTGATCAGTTTCGAAAGATATACAGCGGTCGCCTCGCCCTCCGCGTTCGGGTTGGTGGCGATGATGATCTCTTCCACGCCGCCCTTGAGCCGCTCGATCAGGCTCTTAATTTTGAGCTGCTCCGGCCCCACGCCTTGCAGCGGCGAAAGCGCGCCGCCCAGCACGTGGTAGAGCCCGCCGAACTGCCGCGTCTTTTCGATGGCCTGGATGCTGTGCGGCTCTTCCACCACGCAGATGGTCTTGCGGTTGCGCGTCGCGCTCGAGCAGAAAAAGCATGGGTCCGTGTCCGTGATGTTGTTGCACACCGTGCACTCGCGGATTTTTTCCTTTGCGTCGCGGATGGCCTGCGCCAGCGCCAGCGCCTCTTCCGCATCCGTGCGCAGGATGTGGAACGCCAGCCGCTGCGCGGTCTTCTGCCCGATGCCCGGCAGATGCTTCAGCTCGTCGATCAACCGCGCGATGGGTTCCGCAAAGTCAGGCATGGCTCTTCCGCGAAAAGTCAGAACTGAGTCGGGACTGTTTCAAGGTTGAAAAGTTGGAATGTTGGAAAGTTAAGACGTTGGACCGCGGGAAGGTTTTAACCTTCCAACCTTCAAACCTTCCAACTTTCAAAAATCCATTCGCGGCAAACAATTTCAAAACAGACCGGGTATTTTCAGCCCGGGCACGCCGGCAATCCCGCCCGCGATATTTTTCATCTGGTCGGCGAGTGCCTCATCCACGCGCCGCCCGGCTTCGTTCACCGCCGCGGCGATCAGGTCTTGCAGCATTTCCGCGTCCTTGCCGGCGAACACTTCGGGCTCGATGCGCAGCTCCGTCACCTGTTTCTGCCCGTTCATCTTCACGGTGACCATGCCGCCGCCGGCCGACGCTTCCACATGCAGCTCCGCCACCTGCTGCTGGAGCCGCTCCTGCATCTGCCGGAACTGCATCAACATCTGTTGTAGCGCTTTCACTTCCATCGGACTAGCCCTCGTCGCGACGTTTCACGCTGGAGATTTGCCCGCCGAACCGTTCCATCATGGCCCGCACCACCGGGTCTTGCTCGAACCGCGCCCGGCTTTCCGGTGTCGCCCTCGCCGTCGGCGCGGGAGTGCTCGCCGCAGCGCCGGCTTCGAGTTTAACACAGACACGCAGCGGCTGCCCCAGCACCGCGCTGGTAATCGTCCGCAGTTTTTCCATCTGGTCACGACCCTGCAGAATCTCCGCAAACGTCCGCCCGTCGCTCCGGAAGAACAGCCGGATCTCGCTCCCGTCCAGCTCCCACCGGGTGACGTGTTCCACCAACGACGCCAGCAGCTTGTTCTGCGACGAAATGGCTGTGCGAATCTCTTCCACCTGCACCACAGCTAGCCCGCCGCTCACGGCGATGGCCTGCGCCACCGCGCTGGGCGGTGCCATGGCCACTGGCGCGCCCTTCGGCGTATCGCTTTCCATTTTCGCGGGCGCTGCGACCGGCGCCGCCACCGCTGCCGAGCTCTCGCTTCGCGCACCCGCTGCGGCCGCTTTGGGCGCCGCCGCTGTCGAGGAAAAGCCGATTGCACTCGCCATCCCTCGTGGTGCATTTGCCACAGGAGCGCCCGCCGCCCGCGGCACATTCATCGCCGGCCGCGCCGGTGCCTCTCCGCGCAGCTCAGCAATCACCTCTTCGAGCGGCGCCAGCCGCGCTGCGTTC
>JACOSF010000163.1 GCA_016179005.1 Acidobacteriota bacterium
GAAGAGCTGGCGGAGAGCGGGCGGTTCTACGACGCGGTCCAGGAATACCAGCGCGCCCTCGACGTGCAAAAGAATAATTCGCTGGCGCACTTCCGCATGGGCGAGGCGTTTTTCTATCAGAAAAATTATCAGGCGTCCGCCAACGCGTTCCGCGAATCGTACGGGGGCGACCTGGACCCGAGCTACAGGTGGGTGGAGGTGTGGAGCCACATCTACCTCGGGAAAATCTACGACCTGGGCGGACAGCGCGAGCGCGCGGTGAACGAGTACAGCAAGGCGCGCGACCTGGCCGACAACACCGGCGGAGCGCAGGAAGCGGTGGAGAAGTACCTCAAGAAGGCGTACGCCGGGGACGAAAAGCCCACTGCGCAATAAGAAACGAAACTCGCAATTCGAAAATCGAAACTCGAAGGGGCGCGAGACATCGCGCCCGTTTCATTTTCTAGAGGAGAGATTCTTCGGCCCTCAAAGGCGGGCCTCAGAATGACGCGGAAAAACGCATGCGGATAGCAACTCATAACGGGGCGAGGCCGGTGAGAGATGGATCGGCGACGCCTTTGGAGTGGATGAGGACGGAAAAGGCTTCGCCCATACCTTCGGGAAAAATGAGCGTTTTCAGGAGGAGGCGGGCGCGGAGGCGCTCGGCTTCGGACTGGCCCCGCTCTGCGGGGTCGTAGAGGTCGGCGAATTCGTTGGCGCGGCCCAGCGCGAGCAAGAATTGGGATTGCGAAACGAGACCGAGGCGCGCGAGGCCGGAGGCGCTGGCGGCGAGATCGAGCGCGGTGAAGTTTACATGCGCGGTGAGGTCCTGCTCGCCGGGCGCGGCGTAGAAATCTTCTCCGGTACGGTGGTGCGTATAGGCCAGCAGAGTGCCGCGGAGATGGCGCTCGTCGTACAGCTCGCGGGCCTCACGGCCGTAGTCAATCGTTAGGATGAAACCGCGGCCCAGACGCCGCGCGGCATCTTCCATCCACGCGGCGGCTGCGAGACTTGCTTCGGCTTGCTGTCCTTCCAACAGCATGATTCCCTGCTCCGAAAAATATGTTTCGAGAGAAGGCGAGGAGAGCGGGCCCACCTGGTCGCACAAAAGATCGCCGTTCAGGCCGACATAGATTTCGCGCAGCTCGCCGTGTTCGCGGCAGAGGCGGTGAACGGGCAGGGCGTCGAGTAGTTCATTGGAAAAGATGCAACCGACGGGAATCGCCGCGGGCAAAGCGGCGGCTGAGACGGCACGGCCAGCAGCGAAGTGCGTGGCGAGCGCCGACGCGTGAGCGGCGCGACGCGCGGCGGATTGCTCGACGGCAACGTAGCGCAGCGCGGCGTAGAACTCCGGCAGCACGCGGGCGGCAAAGTCGAGAACGTGCGCGGCGAGACGTCCCACGCCCGCGCCGGCTTCCACCACACTGAATTCCACGGGGCGCCCACAGCGCTCCCACATCTCGGCGAACTGGCGCGCCAGCAGGCGGCCGAAAATCGGATGCACGTCCACACTGGTGTAGTAGTCGGCAAAGCGCTGGGATTCCGCGCGGGAATAGTAGCCGTGCTCAGGATGATAGAGACACTCGGCCATGTAGTCGGCGAAGGTGATGGGGCCGCGTTCGCGGATGCGCGCGGCAAGCAATTTCCCGAGCGGTGTTTGTGAGGCGGCGGGCATCAGTCCTGGCGCTGCGGGTTATTCGTGAACATTTCGATGACGAAATCGTGCAGGCAATCGTAGAGCTGCTTCTGGAGCATCCACGGGAACTGACGGTTTTCAATTTCGCGGCTGTGCATCACATACGTGTACGTGTGGACCTGCGGCTCGGCGGGCTTGAAGCGGATGAGGATTTCGACGCCGCCGGGCGCGGGGCGCGCACCGAAGTCGAAGAGCGGGTGCTCGTAGCGTTTCAGCTCGGCACTGACAATTTCCAGCAATTCAGCCATGTTATGGAACCACGCGGGCCGGTCTAAAGACCGGCCCCTACATTTTCTTCAACAATCCTTCCTTGGCCATCCACTCGCGCAGGCGGCGCTCGATTTCGTCGCAAATCTCGCGGAACATGGCGCGCTGGAGCGCGGGATCGCCGTCCGCGGCAGCCGGGTCGGGCAGCCCCCAGTGGAGACGCGCACGTCGCGCAGGATAGGTCGGACATTCCTGCGCGGCGCTGTCGCAAAGCGTGATCACGTAATCGAATTCGCCCTGCAACTCGTGGATGTGCTTCGCGCGCTGCGCAGACGCGTCAATTCCGTGTTCACGAAGCATTTCGATGGCGAGGGGATGCACACCCTTGGGATTCGGCTTGGTGCCGGCGCTGGCAACCTCGACTCCCGGCGCGGAAAGAGATCGAGCCAGCCCCTCGGCCATCTGGCTGCGCGCGGTATTTCCGGTGCAAATAAAAAGAATGCGCGTGCTCATGAGCGCGCTCCGGCATCCAGGGCGTCTTTTTCCTGCATTTCCTTCCACACTTTTTCGAATACGTCGAGAGAGGCCTGGTCGAAAAGAACAAAGTGAATTCGTTCCAGGGAGGCCTTGCCTTTCAGGTGCTCGACGCATACGCGCAGCATGATCTCCGCGCATTCGCGCATGGGAAAACCGGCAATACCCGTGCCGACGGCTGGAAAGGCGATGCTTTTCAGGTTTTTTTCTGCGGCAAGGCGCAGGCAATGCGCGGTGGAGGAACGCAGCGCGGCAGCGGTGGTGCGTCCGCCGAGCTGCATGCTGGCGGCGTGGATGACGTAACGCGCTTTCAGATTGCCGCCAGAAGTGATGGCCGCGAAGCCGACGGGGATGGAGCCGATGGCGTCGCATTCCTGCTGGATCGCCGGACCACCCTTGCGACGAATCGCGCCGGCCACGCCGCCGCCGAGCAGGAGATCGTTGTTGGCGGCGTTGACGATGGCGTCGGCGGAGGATTCCGTCAAGTCACCTTGGACAAGAACTATTTTGTCTGAGAGTTTCATGCGCCAAGGATGATAGCAGGAAGGCGGTCAAGAGGTCAGGAAGTCAAGAAGTCAGGAACTCGTGAGGCCATTGACTCCCTGCTCTCGACCTTCACACTTCCTTCCACATTGCCAAAGCGGCAGCGGTGAGCCGCTCCAGAATCACCAGATCCTACCCCCCCCC
>JACOSF010000164.1 GCA_016179005.1 Acidobacteriota bacterium
CCGCGGGGAGATGCCGCGGTAGGAGCGGATCATAAACAGACGCCGGGTGTCGGGCCGGGCGCCGGGGAACAGCCCAACCAACTACCACCTTACCACGGGCAACCTATCGCACATCAGGGCTCCGACGCCGATACAATCGTTGTATATGCGCCGCATTCCGATTCTCGGACTCGCCCTGGCCGGCCTGCTGGTCGCGCAGAAGCCGCCGTTTGACGCCGAGGCGTTGCTCAAGCTGGGGCGCATCAGCGACCCGCGGATTTCCCCCGACGGGCAGACAGTCGCCTACACGGTGACCAGCATCGATATCGAAAAGAACAAGCGCCCGGCCCGGATTTACACGGTTCCTGTGATGGGCGGCGTACCGCGCGCCATCACCCCGGCCGGCAGCAACGCGCAGCGCCCACGCTGGTCGCCCGACTCCCGGCAGATCGCCTACATCTCCGATCAAGGCGGATCCTCCCAGGTCTGGCTGGCCAATGCCGACGGCTCGAATGCGCGAGCCGCCACCACTCTATCGACCGAAGCCGAGGGCGTGCTGTTTTCACCGGACGGGAAAAATCTGCTGTTCGTGAGCGAGGTCTATCCGGACTGTCCCGACGATGCCTGCAACAAGCGCAAGCTCGAGGCCGATAAGAACAGCCCGGTGAAGGCCCGCGTCTATACGCGGCTGCTCTACCGGCACTGGGACCACTGGCGCGGCGCGCGCGTGAAGCATCTGCTGGCGGCGCCCGCCGCGGGCGGCGTCGCTAAGGATTTGACTCCCGGCGCCCGCGACGTTCCCCCGTTTTCGATCGGCGGCGGCGACGACTATGCCATCTCACCCGACGGCCAGGAAGTCTGCTACGCGACCGTCTCCGACGATACGCCGGCGGTGAGCACCAACACGGACCTGTACGTCGTGCCCATCGACGGCAGCGCCCCGGCCAAGAAGATCACGGTGAATCCGGGAGCCGACCAGGAACCGCAATACTCGCGCGACGGCAAGTACATCGGCTACCGCGCGCAGTTCCGCGCCGGCTATGAGAGCGATCGCTGGCGGCTGCTGCTGTTGGAGCGGGCCACGGGCCGCGTGGTGAACCTGACCGAAGGGCTGGACCGCTGGGTCACCGGCTTCACCTGGTCGCCCGATTCCAGCCGCCTGTTCTTCACTTCGGAGGACCGCGGGCGGCAGTCCATCCAGTTCCTCCCGGTGACCGGCGGCGCGGCGCGGATCGCGGTCAGCGGCGAAAGCCACCTGGACGACGTGCAGTTCACTCCGGATGGCAAGACCATGATCTACACCGAGCAGAACGGCTCGCGTCCGGTGGAGATTTTTCGCGCCTCCTCCGGCGGCGGTCCCGCCACGCCCCTCACGCGGCTGAATGACTCAATCCTGGACTCGCGCCAGCTCACCGCTTACGAGGAATTCTGGGTGGAGGGCGCCGAGAAGGCCAACATCCACGGTTTCCTGGTCAAGCCGCCTCAGTTCGATCCCCAGAAGAAATACCCGGCCCTGATCCTCATCCATGGCGGGCCGCAGGGCTTGTGGAGCCAGCAGTGGACCTATCGTTGGAACGCCCAGGTGTTTGCCGCCGCCGGCTACGTGGTGGCCATGCCCAACGTCCGCGGCTCCACCGGCTACGGCCAGAAGTTTGTCGACGAGATCAACAGCGACTGGGGCGGACGCGCCTTCGACGACCTGATGGCCGCCACCGACTACGTGGCACGGCTGCCCTACGTCGATCCCGACCGGATGGGCGCTGCCGGCGGCTCCTATGGCGGCTACATGGTCAACTGGATCCTGGGACACACCCATCGTTTCAAGGCGCTGATTTCTCACGCCGGGGTCTTCGACCTGCGCAGCGAGGCCGGTGAGACCGAGGAGTTGTGGTTTCCGATCTGGGAGTTCGGCGGCATGCCCTGGAACAATTTCGACGTCTACGCCCGCTGGTCGCCCAGCCATTTCGTCAAGGAGTTCCGCACGCCGACCCTGGTGATCCACGGCGAGCTGGACTTCCGTGTCCCCATGGGCCAGGGCCTGCAGTTGTTCACGGCGCTGCAAGTGCAGAAAGTGCCTTCCAAGCTGCTGCTCTTCCCCGATGAAGGACACTGGATCAACAAACCGCAGAATTCGCAGCTTTGGTACAAGACCTTCCTCGACTGGCTGGACACCTGGGTCAAGAAGTGAGAGCGATCCTGGTGGTGTTTGTGCCGCTGGCGGCGGCCGTGCCGGCGGCCCTCTATTTGCTCTCCACGCCGACGTCCATCGCTTTCATTCCCGCGCCCAAGGTAATCGGCACGGACACCGCGATCGTGCTGCGCCTGGCGAATCCGCACGGCCTGCGGCGTGTCACCGCGGGGGTCGAGCAGGCCGGCGCGCGCTACGTACTGCTGGATTCCAGCGAGCCCGCTCGCCGGTGGTTGTTCTGGCGGCGCAAGGAGGCTCCGCGAGAAGTTCGCTTGTCCGCGGGCCAGGCGCGGACGCCGGCGCTGCGCGAGGGTAAGGCGAAGCTGTTCGTCGAAACCCAGTCCAACGATTTTCGCGCGGTCATGGATTCCCTGGCGGTCGAGGTGGAGGTGGTCACGCAGCCGCCCAAACTGTCGGTGGACGGGTTCCAGCATTACCTGAACCAGGGCGGCGCGGAGCTGGTGGTCTTCACGGTCAGCGGGAGTTGGACCGAGGCAGGCGTGCGGGTCGGCCGCCACGCGTTCCGCAGCTATCCCTTGCCGGGATCGTCCAAGCAGGAACGGTTCTGCCTGTTCGCCTTCCCCTGGGACGAGCCGGCGGAGACGGCGCCGCTGGTCTTTGCGCGCAACGCAGCCGGCGCGGAAGTCACGGCCGGGTTCTGGCTCAAGGTCTTTCCGAGACGCTTCCGCTCGCGCCAACTGGAGGTGGACGACGCCTTCATGAACAAGGTGACGGCCGAGCTCGACCCCGGCGGCGCGGGCGGCCTCCTGGCCCGCTTCCTGCGCGTCAACGGCGATCTTCGGCGGGCCAACAACCGGGCGCTAGCCGATCTGGGGCTCAAGACAGAGGAACGCTTCCTGTGGAACGAGCCGTTCGAGCAACTGGGAAACTCCAAGGTAGAATCGCAGTTCGCGGACCGGCGAACCTACACCTACCAGGGCAAGAAAGTGGACGATCAGGTGCACCTGGGCTTCGACCTCTCGGTGACCCGGAACGTCGCGGTCTCAGCCGCCAATAGCGGCAAGGTGGTGCACGCCGCGCCGCTCGGCATCTACGGCAACTGCGTCGTGGTGGACCACGGCTACGGGCTGCAATCGATCTACGCGCATCTGAGCTCGATCGAGGTCAAGGAAGGGGACTTGGTCAAGAAGGGGCAGCCCCTCGGCAGGAGCGGCTCCACGGGTCTGGCCGGAGGGGACCACCTGCACTTCAGCATGCAGATCGACGGCGTCCAGGTGAACCCGGTGGAATGGTGGGACGGGCACTGGATCCAGGACCGGATCCGGAGCAAAGTGAGATTCTAGGTGAGTCCCCAGATTTCACCGGGCGTGATCTCGACTCCGTACTCCGGCAGGCGGCCGGCGTCGACGTCGCTGACGGCGGCGGTGTGAACCGCCAGCGCCCGGCGACGGGAATCCACCAGCCAGATGCGTGGCACTCCCCAGGCCTTGTACTCGGCCAGTTTCTCCACGATCCGGCTGTAGCGGTCGTCCGGGGAAACCACCTCGATGGCGATGAAGGGCGGAGCGACGGGGACATCCTCGGATCGCGTGGAGGGTGCTGGGCGCGGCCGTCCTGCCGATCGGCGCCTACCTGCGGCCAAGACCCGGAAAGACGCCCGACGCCCGGATCGCCGCCCACTTTCGATCCTGCTGGTCCCAGCATGACTAAGCGAAGCGGCATCGACGACCTGGATCCAAATCGCCAGCGCGCCGTCTCCGGGCTCGCCGGGGCGGTCGAGCCGGCCTTTTCGCCGGATGGCAAACCGGCGGGCCTTTGCGTCCGACGAAGGCGAAGGGCGTAGCCATGCTGGTAAGTAAGGTGGCGTGCGGTTTCGCAAACAGCGGCCGTCAGACGGAGTCGAATCCAGCATGTGGGACTATGGAAGGAGACGATGAGCCATTCGGGCGATGGGTCCCAACTGCTTGAAATGATTCGAGGGCAAGCTGCACGAAAGGAGCTTCGCTTGACTGCTCACGCGCAAGCTGAAATGGTCGAAGAGGAGATCGCCCTCGATGAGATCTTACAGACACTCAACTCCGGGCGGGTCTTGGAGAGTTATCCCGAACATCGCCGCGGAGCGAGTTGTTTGATCGGCGGATATACCGCAGCGGGCAGGCCGCTGCATGTGGTGTGCACAACGGCGCGTCCTGTGTTGATTATCATAACGGTGTACGAACCAAAGCCGCCGAAGTGGCCGACACCGGAGGAAAGGGGACTGCGGTTATGAATTGCAGCATCGAGGGATGCTCCGGAACTTACCAAGAGCGCCGTGTCATCCACACCGTGCGCCATCAGGGGAAGGTCATCGTGATCGATCACGTTCCCGCTGAAGTATGCTCGGTCTGTGGGGACGTGCTGTTCCGGCCCGAAACCGTCCGCTCTTTGGAACGGCTCCTGGGAAGCCCGCGGCGACCGGACGCCACGGTTCCACTCTACGAGTACGCGTAGCTCAAGCCAGATGGCTGCGGCAGCGGTGCGCGCCGCCGTCTACTCCTCTCTGTGACGGAGGCCGACAGGCTTGGTGAATCGCGGATTGCGACGGTGAGCGGTCTGGGACCCGCCATCCCGCCAGCGAATCCCGTGGATCCCAACAAGCCTTTCTCGGCGGGTCAGACGTGGCGCGTGGTGGTCGCCGCCCCGGTTGAAGGAGCCGTGGCAGGTGCGCCGGCTGAAGTGGTTTCATCTCGAGCAGAGGAGGCCTGCTCTTAATCGCGGCAGCGACAAGGCTATCTACTTCCGGCGCGTCATGCCGCGGACAATATTCCCAACAGGATCAGGGATAGCGTTGTGCGTATTCCCCGATGCCTTTTGTTTGGATAGCAGTTCCTTGTCACACTGATGGAAGACCTTCAAGGCCGAATCCCAATCCTCGGCGGTTACATCAAACTTTTCTTTCATCCTTGAGAGCGGTATGCCGTCCGTATACATCCACACGGCAGCCTGGAGGGCATTGATCGATAGAGGGTGTCCACGATTCACAAGACACGCCAGCATCGGCTCTGGATCGTCGATGTTAAAGCTGGTAGTCCGTGTAGGGTTTTGTTTCCCGAAATTGGCACAGTAAGCTGATACCAAGTATGTGACAGGATTCTTGGGAATGCCCGGACCTCCGTTGAAAGTAGCGGCCCCCGCGTAACCCACTCTACGACGCCTTTCTCCGTTTGACAACCCCCGGTTTAGAGGGAGTCAGAGCTTCCAGTTCCTTGATGAGCGCCGGAATCTGTTTGTATCCCTGGACCCGGCGGAACCGCTTCTCCGCCACCAACAGCCCCGACCCCACCCAGCGCTCCCGCTGGTCGCCGCCGTGCCACCGTTTCACGTTCTTGCAAACCTGCTCGACAATCGAGAACGCCGACTCGATCACATTGGTGCTGGCCAGGCTCTTCCGCAACTGCATCGGCAGGTGGAGCCGATGCACGGTCAGAGTCTCCTCCAGCCCTTCCCCCAAACTCCGTGCCGCACTCGGATTCAACTCCATCAGTTCGCGATGCAGCGCGTTCAGGGATTGCTTGGCAGCCGCGTAATCTTCCAGCGCGTAGGCGGCATTCAGCTTCGTGGCCACAGCCGCCTTATATTCGTCAGTCAGATGATCCAACACGTTCCTCCGCTTGTGAACCTGGCAGCGCTGGATGGCTGCCGACTCACCCGCGTACTTCTTCACCGCCACAGCCAGCGCCTTGCCGCCATCCAGAACGTAGAGCCTCGGCTGGGTGAAATCGAGCCCGCGATTGGCTAGATCGCCCAGTAACTCACCCACCACCGTGGCGTTCTCCGTCGCTCCTTGCCGTATGCCCAAGATCGTTTTCCGCCCGTCTTCATGGATTCCCAGCGCGGCCACTATCTGCTGCCCGGCAAACGGCGTCGCGTCGATCAGCAACGCGCACAGCCGCGTCTTGTCCAATCGGCGCTCCATCATCTCCTGCAACTTCGCCCGGCTGGCTTCAATGAAATGTTCGCTCACCGCGCTCTTCTCCAAACCGTACGCTTCGGTGAACTCGCGAATCGCCTGGCCGTATTTTCTGGTGCTCAGCCCCAGCATCAACTTCGCCCAAACCGTTTCCGTCAGCGGTTCGCCGCGGTGAAACATCTCATAGCTGCCCAACCGGACTTCCTGGTCGTCGGTCGTCCGCACGCGCGGCCTCGGGATCGCAACCTTCTGGCCCATCACCACGCAGTAGCCGAGCTCGCTGCCCCACCGGCTGGCCGTCCTTTCCGGCTGCCGCTGGCTGCGCTCCCCGACCAGTTGCCGGACTTCTTCCTGCATCACCCGATCCATCAACTGCAAGCCGGCTTGCCGAATCAGTTCACCCACCCCTTTGTGCAACCAGCCCACCAGCTCGGCCAAGGGCAGGACCATCTGCACCGCCGGATTTCCATCCGCGGCCATTGCCTCGAGCTGCTGCACAGCTCGCTGCGACTCGATTTGGTATGGTTTCTTCATAGCGACTCTCCTTTTCTCGGTCAAGAGAAATTCCTCCCAGCCTATCAAGGCTTCGAGCGGGGAGTCGCTACTTTCTACGATCTACCGGGCATTCCC
>JACOSF010000165.1 GCA_016179005.1 Acidobacteriota bacterium
CCGCCCGCCGCGCCCGCGCGCCGCTGCTCCGCCACCAGATACGTGCGCACACCGGAGTGCACGGAAATCTTCGACGTGGATTGCGAAACCTCCTCCGTGCGGATCTCCGCCGTCACGTCTTCGCCGTCCAGGAACACCTGCTGCCCCCACGCCGCTGCCCGTAGATCAATCCGCGTCTCCGCCGCCAGCGCTTCGAGCTGCTCCGCCGCGTCGAACGCTATCCCGCGCTGCAGCGCCTTCAGCGCCAGCGCCCGGTACATCGCTCCGCTGTCGAGATACGTGTACCCCAGCAGCGCGGCCACACGCCGCGCCGCGCTGCTTTTCCCGCTCCCCACCGGCCCATCTATCGCAATGATCAGCTTTCTCAACGTCGCACAACCTCAGAAACGATAAAGAAGGCGCCTGACAAAACGAGTGACGCTGCAGCATATTTCCGCAGTTTGCTTCTCGGATGGGCAGCGCGATGCTTCTCAATTACTGCTTTCGGTTGAAGGAAAAGCGCCCAACACTCGACTGTAAAAGAAGGAATCTGTTCCACACGATTCACCCACCAAACAGAGTAGGAGTCTCGCGGAATAACCTCAAGAATCATCTTGAAGTACAGGAGACCGGTTGCGCCCCAGCAAGCAGCCACTAACAATTCGAATAAGACAGCCATGATCGCGTGCCTTTCTCCCCCACTCGCCACTCGCCACTAAATTCTCTTAAACGCCTTTTCAATTTCCCGCAGCGGATACCGCAGCACTACTGGCCGTCCGTGGGGGCAGCTCATCGGACATTCCGTTTTCGCCAGCTCGCCGAGAAGCCATTCCATTTTCGTCTGATCGAGCGGCATATTCACCCTGATGGCCGCGTGGCACGCCGTGGACGCGGCAATCTTGGCTTGCAACGACTCCATGGAAATCGCCTGGTTTTCGCGCTCGATGCCGTCGAGGATTTGCCGCAGCAATTTTTCCGTGTCGTCCGCGGAGACGCCCGCCGGCGCCGCCTGAATGGCCACGCTGCGCGGCCCCATCGTCTCCACTTCAAAGCCATTCGCGCGAAGTTCCTCGGCAATCTGCTCGAAGATGACGATCTGCCGCGGCGACAGCTCCGTCACCAGCGGCATCAGCATGCGTTGCCCGTTCACCGCGCCCTCGCGACGCGCGCGCAGGTGCTGCTCGAAGAGCACGCGCTCGTGCGCCACGTGCTGGTCCACGATCCACAGCCCTTCGGCGTTCACCGCCACGATGAAGCTCGAGTTCACCTGCCCCAGCGGCTTCAGGTCCACGATGCTTTCCGCGCCGGTGCTCGGCCACGACTCGTCCAACTGCTGCGCCGCGCTCTCGCGAAATTGCTCGGTGAACTGCTGCGGCGCCGCGCCAAACGGAATTTCCGCGCCCGGCTGGAAATGCAATCGCTGCGGCTCCGGCCGTTGCGGCTCGCCGCTCAACTGAAAACTTTCGTGCAGCGGCGCGCTCGGCGCCACCTGCGGAATCACCGCGCGCGGCAAACCGCTCGCACCCGCCGCGGCAGCGGCAACTTCTGCGCCGGCTTGTACGGGCGCTGCCCCGGCGCTTCGGGGCTGCGCCCCGGCCGCGGGAAACACCGGCACCGGCCGCGCTTTCGACAGCGCCTGCCGCACGGTGTCGCGCGTAAAGTCGTGCACAAACTGTGGACGCCGGAAGCGCACTTCGATTTTCGCGGGATGGACGTTGACGTCCACCTCCTCGCACGGCAGCTCGAGGAATAGCAGCACCACCGGGAAAACGCCCGGCGGAATGATGTTGCGGTAGGCCTCGTTCAGCGCGTGTAGGATCAAGCGGTCGCGGATCAGCCGCCGGTTGACAAAAATGTACGTGCCATTGCGGTTCGGCCGCTGCACTTCGGGGCGCGACACGAACCCGCGCACCGTCAACGTCGCCGCTTCTTCTTCCGCTTCGAGCGCCGGCTCGGTGATCGACGCGCGAAACGCCGCCGACGCCGGCGCGACCTCCAGTAATTCATCCAGTGCCGCTTTGCCGAAAAGTTGGTACACGCGCTCGGCCAGCGTGGCCACCGGGGCGCAGTCAATGATTTCCTGCGTCGGCGTCTTCAGAAAAAATTGCCGGTCGGGATGCGCCAGCGCGTAGTGCGTCACCAGCGACGCGATGTGCCCCAGCTCGGTTGTCTCCGACTTCAAAAACTTTCGCCGCGCCGGCACGCAGTAAAACAAATCCGCCACGCTCACCGTGGTCCCCGCAGGCATTCCCACGGATTTCACGCTGACCAGCTTCCCGCCGGCAAACTCGATCCGCGTTCCCGTAGGGGGGGGGTTATCCCCCCGCCTGTCCGTATCGCTGGGTTTATCCCCCCGCCGGTCTGCTTCTTCGGTCTTTCCGACCTCTTGACCTCCTGACCTCTCGACCTCTTCCTCTGCGCAGGTTTCCAGCAGCAGCCTCGCCACCGCCGCAATCGACGGCAGCGCCTCGCCGCGAAATCCCAGAGTGGCGATGCTCAGCAAATCGTCCGACGTGCGCAGCTTCGACGTGGCGTGCCGCTCGAACGCCAGCAGCGCGTCGTCGTGGCTCATCCCCTGGCCGTCGTCAATCACGCGGATCATGCGCTTGCCGCCGGACTCCGTCTCCACGCGCACGGACCGCGCCCCCGCATCAATGGCGTTTTCCAATTCGGCTCATTTCGTAGCGCCGGCTTCCAGCCGGCTCTTGGCTATGCACTTCAAAAGGAAATGAAACCACAGATGAACACAGATAAACACTGATGAATGCGCAGGCAAATACCTAATGCTCGCGGATCAAATCCCACCGGCCGGTCTTCGCGTCGTAGTGCTCCGCGCTCCACTTTCCGATGGCATACACTGGATAGGTTTTCCGCGAAACGGGACACTCGACTTCCTGCGGGATCGACGGGCCGTCGGGATAGGCCCCGAAGCGCACGCGCCACAGCCCGCCGCAGTGGCATTTGAATTTCAGTTGCGACTGCGAAATGTCAATGCGCAGTTCTTCGAGTTGATCGTCCGGCACGCGGTTCGGCGCATCGGCCATCAGGTCCTGCGCGGCGGTGGTTTTCGGGAAGGCAATCACTTCGCGAAGCGATTTTTCTCCGGCCAGCAGCATCACCACGCGGTCGAGACCCAGCGCGATGCCGCCGTGCGGCGGCGTGCCGAAGCTCAGTGCGTCGAGGAAAAATCCG
>JACOSF010000166.1 GCA_016179005.1 Acidobacteriota bacterium
TGACACGTACATTTCTATAAGCTAATATCATCTGTTTTCAGTTTGCCCTATGCGAATCCCGTTGCAAGCCTCGCCCCGGCCCTCGCGCACTCTTTCTCGCTCTATTTCTCGCTCCGTGCAGCCGCTAACCCCTTCTAGCTCCGCGGTTTGCGCACTCTTTTGCTCTAATTTTTCGCCGCTGGATAGGCCTAAGTCTTTTTGTCCCTGTCGCTTGCGCACTCTTTTGCCGAAATGCAAGTTTTTTTGTGGCGACAGGTTGCTGGTTGCAGGGGGCAAGTAACAGGTTGCAGGTTTCAGTACAGGAGAAAGGTGGCGGGTGACGGGTGGCAAAGTGAGGAAAAGCATAGACGCGGTGGTCGGCACTCTGTAGACGCGCCCTTCCAGAAACTTTAGAAAAATATGGACGGGGTGGCGCGAAATGCGATATGAAGCTGTTCAAGCAACAGGGCGTGAGGCGCAAAACCCCGTATCCGGACCAGGCCGCTGCAACGCGGCGAAGAAGACGTTTCTCTGAGGACAAGGAGGCGACGAAATGGTTGAACTGACTGCGTTGTGGATGCCTATCCTACTTTCGGCCGTGTTGGTGTTCGTGGCCAGCTCGATCATCCACATGGCGCTGCCGTACCACAAGAGCGACTACAAGGAATTGCCCAACGAAGAAAAAGTGCTGGAGGCGTTGCGCGCTCTGGGCGTGGGCCCCGGCACGTACCATTTCCCGCACTGCGAAAGCCACAAGGACATGAAAACGCCCGAGCACATCGAGAAGTTGAACAAAGGGCCGATCGGGCTGATGACCGTGATGCCCAGCGGGCCGCCCAACATGGGCAAGTATTTGACCCCAGCGGGCCGCCCAACATGGGCAAGTATTTGACCACATGGTTTCTCTATTGCGTGGCGATCAGCTTCTTCGTCGCGTACCTGACGGGGCGCACGCTGGGGCCGGGGACGCAGTACCTGACGGTATTCCGCGTCGCCGGCACCGTGGGATTTCTGAGCTACGGAATCGCGCACGCGCATGCGTCCATCTGGGAAGGCCGCGCGTGGAGCACGACGCTAAAGTTTTTCTTCGACGGGCTGGTGTATGGCTGTCTGACGGCCGGAATGTTTGGGTGGCTCTGGCCGAAGATGTGACGAGGTTTGTAGCGCCAACCCACCGCGCGTTTGGGCGGGTTGGCAGGTTGTCGTTCAACGTTCCAACGTGGAACGTTGAACGTGCCTATGGCACTTTCTGGATTACGGCGTTGACGAGAAAGGGATCGTCGAAGTCGGTGCGCTCGCCGGCTTTTTTGCCGGCGACGGGCTGGAGGCGCGCGCTGAGCGGCTTTTTCCATTTCAGCGCCAGCGCGGCGACGTCTGCCATCATGTGCTCCATCTGCTCGACGGTGACATCGCCGGGCAGCGGAATGGTGTCCAGCCCCGCGCCGCAGACCGCGGAATACGCGAGCAGCGCGTCCATGTTGACCGCGCCTTCGCTCCAGCGCTGCGCGATGCGGCTGTCCTCGAGCACCGGCAGCATCAGTCCTGAATAGCCGACGTGCTTCACCGGGGCCGCCTTCACCGCGGCGGTGATGATGGACGCGGCTAGCAGCGTGCCGCTTGCGCCGAAGCGCACGCCGGTAAATTTTTCGATGGCCGCGCCGATGGAGACGTCCTTCAGCGGCGCGGGTGTGGGATCCATGCCCATATACGTCCATCCGGTTTCTTTTTCGGCGGCGCGCGCGAGTTTCTCCACCGCGGCGGCGTGCGTGCCCAGCGCTTTCGTCAAGCGCTCCGTGGCCGTGCGCGCGTCTCCGCGCGTCCCGGTGAACGCTTCGTCCGCCACGTTGGCGGCTTCCAGTGCGACGGCGAATTGTTTGCCCGCGCCGGTGTGGTACGCGCCGGGATAAAACGGCGCGTACGGCGCGAGCATGGCCGTCGCCGCAAAGCCAAACGTGCCCTGGCTGTGCGGGCTGTGCTCGCTGACGTACTTCACCAGGCGGGCGGCGGCGCGCACGGCGTTCCAGTGGATGCCGTCGTCGCCGGCGATGATGATGCTCGCGTTCAGCTTGGTGGCGGAGAGGACTTCGGCGAGGAGCTCGGCCTGCGCTGGGTCGTCGGTGTCGCGCATCATGGCCGGGCCGATGTTGGGGTCGAAGCCTTCTCTCTCCGCGAGCGTGTCCAATGCGCGGAAGAATTTCATAGCCTCTGCGCGCGAAAGTTTTTTCGAGTATTCG
>JACOSF010000117.1 GCA_016179005.1 Acidobacteriota bacterium
CTGCTGGCTGCCGAACGCGGCCGCGCCGGCGAGCGCTACATTCTGGGCGGGCGAAATATGACCCTGAAAGAAATTCTCGACGTGCTGGCCCGCGTCACCGGACGCCCTGCGCCGCGGATTCGCCTGCCAAATGCCGTGGCCATGGCGGCGGGCTTCGTCGAAAATGCGTTTTCGCGCGCGCTGGGACGCGAGCCGCAGATCCCACTCGAAGGCGTGCGCATGGCGCGGCACAAGATGTTTGTGGATGGCTCGAAGGCGGTCCGTGAGCTGGGTTATCAGCCCGGCCCCGTGGAGGCGGCGCTGGAGCGCGCCGTTCACTGGTACGAAGCGAACGGCTACGTCCGGCCGCACGCGCAGCACCGCGCGGTGCACGCTGCCGCGTGAAATTTGGGAGAGGATGAAAATTCTAGTCACCTTCGCGGTTGAAAACGAATTCGCCCCCTGGCGGCGCATGCGCGGTTTCCGCCGCGCGGCGTCCGCAGAGCCTTCGCTTTTCGAAGCGCGAATCGGATCCGCGGAAGTTTGCGTGGTTCTGACAGGCATCGGCCCGCAGCACGCGCGACGCGCGTTGCAGATCGCGCTGGCGCATGGCGCCGACCTGTGCATTTCCACCGGCCTCGCGGGGGCGCTGCAGCCCTGCCATCGCATCGGCGATGTATTGGTGGCGCGGACGGTGCGCGCTGCATCCGGCGGAAACTTCGTAAAGAGCGACGCGGAACTGCTGCACGCTGCAACCGCCTGCGGCGCGCGGGAAGTGAATGCCTTTCAATCTTCGGATCACACCGTTCTTGCGGCGAAAGAAAAAGGCCGACTCGCATTTTCCGCGGACGCCGTCGAAATGGAAGGCTTCGCGGTTCTCTTCGAAGCGCAGGGGCTGCGCGTGCCGGCGGTGGCCATCCGCGCCATCGGGGATACGGCATGCCAGGACTTGCCGCTCGATTTCAATCGCACCGTTGGACCGAAAGGCCAGATCAGCATTCCTCGCGTGTTCGGCCAGCTTGTGCGCAACCCGCATCGGCTGCCGGGGCTGATTCGCCTGGGCCGCGACACGCGGAGGGCTGCAACCTGCTTGGCGAAATTCCTCGACAGCTACATAGGTATGCTTGCCGCCGCTCGCAGGTTTGAAGGAGTCCACGAAGAGGTGGCCGTCGGATGAGCCACGCTGCGCACCAACTCGCGACCGCGGCGGGCGTTCCGCTCAGTGCCCGGACCATGCACGCGGCGGTGTATCGCGGCAAAGGGCGCGTAGTGGTCGAAACCGTGCCGGTACCGGAGATCGGCCCGGGCGAAGTGCTGCTGCGCGTGGCTGCCTGCGGCATCTGCGGCACGGACATCAAGAAAATTCAGCACGGCTTCATCCAGCCGCCGCAGATTCTGGGTCACGAAATTGCCGGCACGGTGGTGGAAGTCGGCAGCGGCGTCACCCGGTGGAAGACGGGCGACCGCGCCATCAGTTTTCATCACGTTCCCTGCGGCAGTTGTTTTTATTGCGAGCGGAATCTCCACTCGCAATGCCCGACGTACAAGAAGGTGGGCGTGACCGCCGGGTTCGATCCCAACGGTGGCGGCTTCGCCGAGTTCGTGCGCATCATGCCGTGGATTGCCGAGCGTGGGATGGTGGCTATTCCGCCCGGCGTCAGTTTCGAAGAAGCCACGTTTGTCGAGCCGGTGAATACGTGCTTGAAGGCCATCGAGAAGGCGCGTGTCACGGCCGGCGAGACGGCGGTGGTGATTGGGCAAGGGCCCATCGGTCTGCTGCTCATGCTTCTGGCGCGCGATGCCGGCGCAACCGTTGTGACCAGCGATCCGCTTCCGGCGCGCCGCGAGCGCAGCCTGCGCTACGGCGCCGCAGCCTCCTGCGATCCCGCCGCGGCGGGCAAGCTGCTGGAAGCTGTCAAGGCCCAGACGCAGGGCCGCGGGGCGGACGTGGTGCTGCTGGCTGTGCCCCATCCACAACTGGTCCAGGAGTCATTGACACTCGCGCGACCCGGCGGTCGTGTGCTACTCTTTGCACAAAATGATCCGCTGATGAAGATTGAGTTTCCGGCGGCGGCGGTTGGCGTGGAGGAAAAAGAAATCCTGGGAAGTTACAGCGCGTCGGTGGATAAACAGGAGCAATCGGCCCGGCTGGTGTTCGAGCGCCGGCTGCCCCTGCGCGATCTCATTTCCCACCGGTTCCCGCTCGATCAGATGGAACATGCTCTGGCTCTTGCTGCCCGCCCGGCGGGCAATTCTCTTAAAGTGGTGATACTGCCTTGATCCAAAAGGAACGCAACGGTCACATGACCGCGGCCGTCCTGTACGGCCGCGAGGACTTAAAAATCGAAACAGTCGGCGTCCCGCAGTTCGGCGACGACGACGCGCTGGTGCGCGTGAAGGTCGCGCTCACCGACGGCACGGACTTGAAGGTCTGGAAGCAGGGCTACCATGCGCGGATGATTCAGCCGCCGGCCGTCTTCGGCCACGAGCTGTCCGGCGTGGTGGAGGCCCTGGGGCGCAACGTCAGCGGCGGCATGCGCGTGGGCATGCGCGTGGTGCCCTCCAACTCCGCGCCCTGCGGCATCTGCGTCTTCTGCCGGAAAAACAACGAAAACCTCTGCGAGGACCTGCTCTTCAACAATGGCGCCTACGCGGAGTACATCCGCATCCCTGGCCGCATTGTCCGCCAGAACATGCTGGAGATTCCCGACCACGTTTCATACATGGATGCCGCGCTGGTCGAGCCGCTGGCCTGCGTGCTGCGCGGCATTGTGGAGACGGGCATCCAGCCGGGCGACACTACCGTCGTCGTCGGCTGCGGGCCCATCGGCCTGATGTTTGTGCGCATGCTGGCCATTGAAGGCGTTCGCGTGATCGCGCTGGCCAAGCGCCAGAGCCAGATCCGCGCCGCCGAGCGGCTGGGTGCCATCGGCGCCTTCGACGTTTCCAAGCTCGACAACCCCATCCAGAAAGTGCGCCAGCTCACCGAGCGCAGCCTGGGCGCGGATGCGGTGATCGAAGCGGTCGGTTCGCCCACTACGTGGGAGTGGGCCATGCAGATGGTCCGCCGCGGCGGAACGGTTAATCTGTTTGGCGGTTGCCCGCGCGACAGCCACGTGGAATTCGATCCCGCTGTGCTGCACTATTCCGAGATCACCCTCAAATCCACTTTCCATCACACGCCGCGCTTCATCCGCGCCGCTCTCGACGCCGTGGCCCGCGGCTCCATCCGCGCCAGCGACTTCGTCACCGGTGA
>JACOSF010000148.1 GCA_016179005.1 Acidobacteriota bacterium
GAAGTGGATTTGAACAGCGTGGTGGAAGAAACGCTGTCGCTCGTTTCTCACCCGCTGCGCACGGCGCGCATCTCCATCATCAAGACGCTGGAGCAGCCGCTGCCGCCCGTGCTGGGCTCGGCCAACCGCTTGCAGCAGGTGTTCCTCAACCTCTTCCTCAACGCGCGCGATGCCATGCCCAATGGCGGGATGCTGGAAGTGCGCTCGGTGGCCAACAACGGCTCGGTGGAGATCGAGATCACCGACACCGGCGTGGGCATCTCGCACGAATTCGTCAACCGCATCTTCGATCCGTTCTTCACCACCAAGAGCGCCAACCGCGGCACCGGATTGGGGCTATCGGTGAGCTACGGAATCATCAAGGAGCACGCCGGAAAAATTGATGTGCGCTCCACCGCGGGGAAGGGCACCTCCTTCCGCCTGGAATTCCCGGTGGCCCGGAAGGCCGTGCATGTCTAAGGGCGCCATCCTCGTCGTGGACGACGAAATGGAAATCCGCGAGGGCCTCGAACTTCTTCTCACGTCCGAGGGCTACGAAGTTTCCGCGGCGGAAACGGGCACCGCGGGGCTCACCGCACTGGAAAACCGGCCTTACGATTTGCTGTTGCTCGACGTGAGCCTGCCGGACCGCAACGGCCTGGACGTGCTGAAGGAAATCCGCGCGCGCGATCCGGAGCTTTCCGTCATCCTCATCACGGCGTTCGGCTCGATTGACATGGCGCGCGCCGCGTTCAAGACCGGCGCCAAGGACTACATCACCAAGCCGTGGTCCAACGACGAGCTGCTGGCGCAGGTGGCCCAGGCCGTCGAAGACCGCCGGCTGCGCGACGAAAACCTGCAACTCAAGCGCGCGCTGAAACAGCGCTACAACTTTCCCAACATCATCGGCAAGAGCGAGAAGATGCGCGCGCTGTTCGACCTCATCGGGCAGGTGGCCGCTTCGCGCTCCACCGTGCTGATTCACGGCGAGTCGGGCACAGGCAAGGAGCTCATCGCCAAGGCCATCCACTCGACTTCGCCGCGCGCGGACAAGCCCTACGTGGCGGTGAACACCGGCGCCATGCCCGTGGACTTGCTGGAATCGCAACTCTTCGGCCACGTGCGAGGAGCGTTTACCGGCGCGGTCGTCGCCAAGAAAGGCTTGTTTGAAGTGGCCGACACCGGCACCATCTTCTTCGACGAGATTTCCACCATCGGCCCGGAAACGCAGGCCAAGCTGCTGCGCGTGATCCAGGAGCGCGAGTTCATGCGGCTGGGCGGCACGGAGACGATTAAGGCGGACGTGCGCCTCATCGCGGCGTCCAACGCCGACCTGCTGGGACTGGTGCGCGACGGCCGCTTCCGCGAAGACCTCTACCACCGGCTCAACGTGATCGCCCTCGCGCTTTCGCCGCTGCGCGAGCGCAAGGAAGATATTCCTCTGTTGATCGATCACTTCCTCCGCCGTTACTGCGAGGAAAATGCGAAGCCGCCGCGGCGCTTCACCGCCGCGGCCATGAAGCTGTTGATGGATTACGACTGGCCGGGGAACGTCCGCGAACTGGAAAACGTGGTGGAGCGCGCCGTGGTGCTTTCCGCCGGCGAGTTGATGGACTTTGACCTGTTGCCGGATTCGGTTCGCTCCAAGGAAATTGTGAAGGGCGTGCGCCTGCAGTTGAGCGAAATCATGCCGCTGCTGCCCGGCGAGCCCGGGGCGCGCGCCGGCGCGGATAGCTCGGTGCCGTCACTGTTTCAGATCATGGAGGAAGTCGAGCGGCGCATCATTCTGGACATGCTCGAACAGACGAATTGGAACCAGACAGAAGCGTCCGAGCGCTTCCAGATTCCGCTGTCCACGCTGAACCAGAAAATCAAACGCCTGGGCATCGAAACGCGACGGCGCGGGCCCGGGCGGGCGGCAGCGCCCGTGTCGAACGGCGCCCCGCACGACGCCAGCGGGAAATAATCCAATCCACAGATTCCGCAGATTACACAGATGGGACCTAGGCTGATGCCTACCCAAGCAAAAACACGCTCGGGTGGGCGCTACATGAAAAGCCATGGAGTCGGTTGCGCGTATAATGTTTCTCGTGCCGGTGTAACTGTGCAGAACCCTATCGACATTCGCATCCATTTGGATTTCGCGCCGAACACGACCCGCTACGTGCAGGCAGCGATGGAGCCTCCAGGCGCAGCTGGAATCGTGCGCGCGTCAATGCTATTTGATCTGGTTCGGGAAATGATCCTTGCCTCTTTGCCGAAAGACCTCAGCCCGGATGAGTTGCGTCGGCGGCTGTATGAGCGCATCTACGGCGAGCCACTGCCGGCGGATTTCAAGATGCCGGACGACGACAGCAAATAGCATCGGAAATCGCACTACGATTCCGGTTTGAGCTCACCGCTCTTCAGTCGGTTCAGCGCCTGCTGTCTGCCTTCGAATTCATCCGTACTCAGAAATCCTGTTCGGTAAAGACTTCGAAGATAGTCCTCCGCTGAGGTGCTCCCTTTTCGGTTGTTACAGTTCCGGCAGGCGGCGACCACATTCCGATAGGAATTGTCGCCGTCGGGACGAGAGGCGACGTGCTCTATTACGTAGTTGGTAGAATCCACTGAGCGCAAACAATAGAAACACTGGTTGCCTTCTCTGCGCAAGATAGCGACGCGATTCTCGGGAACATTGAAAAAGTCCATCTCTTCAATGCTAGGAGCCGCCACGTGTTGCTGTGCCGGAATAACGCCCGGGATTTCCGATGGTAGCTTGACTCGTATTCTTGTGCCATCGCGAACCGTATCGAGAATTTCCAGGCAGCCCTTGTCAACCAACGAACGGAGCTTTTCGTAGCACGTGCCCTCGGCGATTCTTGTCCCTTTGGCACCGACCCCGAAGCTCATTTTCTTCACGGCAGATTTGAACCCAATCGTCACTTCAGTCTTGCCGAGGAGGCGACTGTGTCGAAACACATAGAGGTAGATTGCCTGTTCGTAAGTGTCCAGTTTGGGGGCAAGGTGATCTTGAAATTCTTCAATAGCCCTGCGGATGTCAAATTCGGCAAGGGTTTCTGCCATTAAGCTGCTCCTCTATCATCTCTTGCCGCTCCGAGGATCATTGTCTCGGAAGACCGCTGTGGCAACATCCGCACCGTCAAGCTTGGCTCCTGCAAAGTCGACCTCAATCAAAAGAGCAATATTCAGGTCAGATCCGGCGAAATCCGCACCGAGCACCACTGCTTGGCGCAAATTGGCTCCCCGAAACTGACACCTATGTAGCACAGCCTGCGAAAGATCTGCTCGGAATAATTCGGCCCCACTTAGATCGGCGCCGGTCAAATCGGCCTGGCGCAGGACAGTCTCGGTCATGTCAGAGTTACTTAAGATCGCTTTTTGCAAGTTACACTGGCTTAGATCGGTGCCAACAAGTCGAGCGCCCCGCATGTCTGCGTCCTCAAGTCGAGAACCAACCAACATAGCATGAGTGAGATTTGCGGCACGTAAATCTACCCGAAATAAATCTGCCCCCACAAGGTTCGCGGGGACGCCGCCGGATTCGCCGCGGACAAATTTCCTGTGCGCGTCGAGGATGTCGCTGAGGCGCTGCTGGTTGTGAAAAATGTCCCGCGGATGGCGGAGTCCCATGGTTCCCCTTTTATTTAAAATAAGTTTGTGAAGCTGTATTCTACCGAAAATCGCCGCGCACGGCGAATCAAAGAGTGGCGACCCGCCCCAAAAACAGGTGGGTCGCCGCTACATAACTGCCTGAATCTGCGTTCATCGGGGAATTCGGTTTTTGTGGTAATTTGAAGCAGCCATGAACCTGCTGGAGATGCTCAAAACGCGCGCGCGGGCGGTACCGCAGCATATCGTCCTGCCGGAAGGCGAGGACCCGCGCGTAATCGCCGCTGCGGCGCGTGTGGCTGGTGAGGGCTACGCCAAGCTGACGCTGCTGGGACGGCCGAACGTGATTCAATCCGCGGCGGCGCAAGTGCGCGCTTCGCTTGCCGGCGTGACGCTGCTGGACCCCGGCACGAGCCCGCACCTGGACCGCTACGCGCAAATTTATTTCGAGCGACGGCGGGCGCGCGGCACGACGCTCGACGAAGCGCACACGACGGCCGCCAAGCCGCTGTACTTCGCTTCGCTGATGGTGGCGGCGGGCCACGCGGACGGCGCGGTGGGCGGCGCGGCCAACACTACCGCGGAAACCGTGCGCGCGGCGCTGCACTGCATTGGCCTTGCGCCGCAGCACAAACTCGTTTCCAGTTTTTTCCTGATGGTGCTGCCGCGCGGGGATTTCGGCGCGGGCGGCGCGCTGCTCTTCGCCGACTGCGGCGTGGTGCCGGACCCGGCGCCCGGCGAACTCGCGGAAATCGCTGTGGCCACAGCCGAGAGTGCGCGCGCGTTTCTCGAAGTGGAGCCGCGCGTCGCGTTGCTTTCCTTCTCCACGAAAGGCTCCGCCGAGCATCCGCGCGTGGCAAAAGTCCGCGAAGCGCTGCACATTCTCCGCGCGCGCGCGCCGGAACTGGCCGCGGACGGCGAATTGCAGGCCGACGCCGCGCTGGTGCCCGCCATCGGCGCGAGCAAGGCTCCCGGCTCCGCGGTCGCAGGCCGTGCCAACGTGCTTATTTTCCCGGACCTTGATTCCGGGAACATCGCCTACAAGCTGGTCGAGCGGCTAGGCGGCGCCGTCGCGCTGGGTCCCATCCTGCAGGGCCTCGACCGCCCGGCGAACGACCTCTCGCGGGGCTGCTCATCTGCGGATATCGCCAACGTGGTCGCTATCACCGCCGTGCAAGCCATCGCGCGGGGCGCTTCGGCGCATCAAAGGGCGTAGGGACGGGCGGTTGCCGGTTTACGCTGATGCGCGCAGAACAAAAACGAAAAGAGAAAAGAGAAAATAGAAAAGAGGAAACCCGCCGCATGCAGCGGATCTGGCATTTCTATTTTCTATTTTCCATTTTCTATTTTCTGCCCTTTGCGGTGTGGGCGCAGGAGGCGGGGCAGGAAGTGGTGGCCAATCTGGCGGCGGGGCGCGTGGTGATCTACGTGGCCAAGGGCGGCATCGCCATCGCAGCAAACGAAAGCCGCGTGGAAGCCGAGTCGCGGCCTCCGCTGGTCGCGCAGCTCTCCGCCAAGCGCATCGCCATCCTGCTCGGCGCCGCCGAGTGGGTCCGCCCGGGCACGGGCCGCCCGCCGCTGCGCCTTGATCACGAACTCCCGCGGGCCGTCAGCACGCAGATTCCGGCGGGTCCGCGCCTGCAGCAGGAACAAGCCACCGACCTCGAGCCCATCGGCGCGGCTCTGCTGGAGCCGCTGCGCCTCGTCGTCCCCCAACTCACGCGCAAAATGAATCTCCCTCCGGAAGACCCGCTGGTAGAAATGCTGCTGGTGGGAATCGATGAAGAGTACGGCCCCGAAGTGTGGCTGCTGAAGTATCGTCTGGCGCAGGAGCCGCTGCGCGGGGACTACTGGAAGAGCCGGGTCCTGCGGCCGAGTTATACGCAGCTCTATCCGCCGGAGAAGGGCCAGCCGCGCACGCTGATCGAAGTCCGCTACCCGCCGGAGGACGCCGGGCCAGCGCTGCTCGAACTCTTCCAGCAGAGCGA
>JACOSF010000149.1 GCA_016179005.1 Acidobacteriota bacterium
CGCTATAATTGTGGTTTGTCTGCTGCGAGCTGGCCCCACCAGAGCCCCTCGGAACGTCTCGGGGCACGCGGGTCTGCCTGGAAAAACTGTCATGAACCGCATTATTGAGAAGCTCGAAGAGTCGCAAGTGCGCAAGGATCTTCCGGTGCTTCGCCCGGGCGACACGGTGCGCGTGCACGTCCGCCTGAAGGAAGCCGAGGGCGAGAAGGAAAAAGAGCGCATCCAGCCCTACGAGGGCGTGGTCATCGCGCAGCGCGGCCGCCTAGCTTCGCGCAGCGTGACCATCCGGCGCGTCAGCTTCGGCGTCGGCGTGGAGCGCATTTTCCCCATCAACTCCCCTTCGATTCAATCCATCGAGGTGGTCCGCTCCGGCAAAGTGCGCCGCGCCAAGCTGTATTACCTGCGCGGGCGCAAGGGCAAGGCCGCGCGCATTAAGCGCGTGGACCGCGTCGAAGCCGTTGCAACGGTGGCTGAATCCGCCGAATAGTTTTTCGAATTAAGTTTTTTGGTTTTGATCTCTTCCGGCCCCGGTCCTCCGGGGCCGTCTTCTTTGGGCCCGTTTTGGGCGTTTCGTCCCGAGGCTTCGGGATCGATTTTCGCGTTTCTCAGGTCGAACACTCTCCCCACTGCATTAGCTTCATCATGCAACGCCTGTGCTAAGATTCCGCCCCGATGGGCCGTCTCTGCTCCTCCCGCTACGAGCGTCAAGCCCGCCAGCGCGGGTGGCTGCGCATCGCCGGCCTCGATGAAGCCGGACGCGGCGCGCTGTTCGGTCCGGTGGTTGCCGCCGCGGTGATTCTCAATCCCCGCCGCCGCATTGTGGGCCTCGACGACTCCAAAAAAATTGCTCCCGCGCGGCGTGCCGAGCTTGCCATTCGCATCCGCGCCCACGCCCTGGCCTGGGCGGTGGCCGAAATCGACGCCGCGCGCATTGACGCCTGGAACATCTACCAGGCCAGCCGCCAGGCCATGCTCGCCGCGCTCAAAAAACTTTCCATCACGCCGGATTATCTGCTGCTCGACGCGATGTCGCTCGACGTGTCCCTCGAGCAGAAGCCGCTCATCCACGGCGACGCGCGCTCCGTATCCATAGCCGCGGCCTCCATCCTCGCCAAGACGGCGCGCGACGCTTGCATGGCAGAATTCGACCGCGCGTATCCACAGTACGGCCTGGCGCGCAACAAAGGCTACGGCACGCCCGACCATCTCGCCGCCCTTCGCCTGCACGGCCCATCGCCGCTGCATCGTTTCTCGTTCGCCCCGGTGCGCGACTCGGCCTGCTGGGCCGCCTCCGCCACGCAATCGCCTCTCCCCCTCGACGCTGCGCCTTAATCGCCGATAGCTTCACGCGGGCCACGGGTTTCATTGACTGCCTCTACCCCCTGTGCTAGCGTAGCCAAGTTTCCGCACGGTCCGCCGCTTCGAGGGCCGTTCGTTCCGTCTGTCCGTATCGCGGAGCGTCGCGACGGAGCAGCCGGTTCCGGTCAGGGTGAGAGTCTCGGATGGCTTTTAACAAAACAAAGCATCTGGAGTCGGCGCAGAAGTATCTCAGCCAGGGCAAGCTCGCCCAGGCCATCAACGAGTACAAGCAGATCCTGAAGGTGGAACCACAGGATCAGGTCACCCTGATGACGGTGGGCGACCTGCACGTCCGCGACGGCGATATCAAGAGCGCACTCGAACACTTCGAGCAGTTGGCCCGCGCCTTCCTCAGCGACGGCTTCAACAGCAAGGCCATCGCCATCTACAAGAAAATCGCCAAGCTCGCCCCGGAAGAAACCCGGCCTCTGGAAAAACTCGCCGAGCTGTACGTCGCCCAGGGCGTGATGAGCGAGGCCCGTTCGCTCTACCTGCAGCTCGCAGAGACCCACCTCCGCACGGGCCGCGCCGAACAGGCTGTCGGCGTCCTGCGGCAGTTGCTGGACCTCGAGCCGGACAACCTCCGCGTGCAATTGCGCCTCGCGGAGCTGTACATCAGCATCGGCCAGCGCAGCGAAGCGGCGCACGCCTATCTCAACTGCGCGCACCGCATGCTCGACCACGGCCAATTTTCCGAGGCCCTCAAGTTCGCTGACCTGGCCCTCAAAGCCGAC
>JACOSF010000150.1 GCA_016179005.1 Acidobacteriota bacterium
TGTCCGAAAGCCGGGCGCCAAAATCCTGCACTTTGTGGAACTGCGGATAGGTGCCGGTGAGCAAACTGGCGTGGGAGACAGGCGTCAGAGGCGCCTGCGAGTAGGCGCGTTCGAAGACGGCGCTTTGCGCGGCCACGGCGTCGAGTTGCGGCGTCAGGCCGCGCTTGCTGCCCGCAAAGCCCATGCGGTCCGCGCGGACCGTATCCAGCGTAATTAGAATAATATTCGGGCGGTCTGCCGCAAGAACGGCGCCGGGGAGGAAGAACAGAAGAAGTGCAACGATTCGATGACGGCGCATAAAGGAAAAGGGGAGTCTATCACGAAGATAGACTCCCCGGTTGAGGTGGAAGGTCGCTTAGAACAGGAACTTCACGACCCACTGCATGGCGCGCGCGCCGCCCTGAGAAATCACCGGGTTATACACGTCCGGCGTCGATGTGATATGGCCGAAAGAACCGCTGCGAACGTTGGTGACCAAGCTGCCGGTGTCCGTGCCGCCGAAATTGGCGCGGTTGAACGCATTAAAGACTTCCCAGCGGAACTGCAGCTTGGTGGTTTCGGTGAGGCGGGTGGTTTTGAGAACGCTCATATCCACTTGAGCCAAACCCGGCCCGACCGCGCTGTTGCGCCCGCAAGTGCCGAGCGCATTGTTGGACGGCGCGGAGAAGCTAGCCGCATCCAGGTAGTTGTGCGGGTCACGCGTATTGTAAATCGGAGCCGCGTCACAATCCCCGTGGATGTTCCATTGCGCGTCCTGACCGGAGCGGTCGCGAGAGCCATTATTCGGCGTGAAAGGCCGGCCATCGAGCAAAGTGACAACGGTGCCCATCTCCCAGCCTTCGCCAACGCGGCCCCAACTCTTCGGGAATGGAATCGCGTAGGTGCCGCCGGCATTGAAGTTCTTCCGGACGTCGTGACTACAATTGCCGCGATTCGCGTTGGGGTCATACGGGTTCTGGGCTTGCGAAGAGCTGTATCTGCCGCCGCCTCGATTGTTGGATCCGAGGTCAATGCAGTGTCCCCATGTGAAATTATACTGGGTGGTGATGCCGTGCCAGTTCTGCTGGCGGAGCGAAACCTGCAAGGAGTTGAAATCGGACTTGCCATCGTTTGTGAGCTGGGTTATTTGCTTGAAGGTTGGCACGCCACCGGTCAGGAAAACAGTATCAAAAGGCCGCGCACAGGGGCCGGTCGTGGGCGTATTGGGATAGCAGCCAATCGGACGCGCATTGAGGGCACGAACCTGCGGCAGCTCACGGCCTTTTGAACCCACATAGGAAACGGTCAGGACGGTGTTCTTAAAAAGTTCCTGTTGGATGCTGACCTGGTAGTAGTGGAACATCGGAGTCTTGAAGTTGGGGACCACGCCAAAGGCGTTAAACGGCGGAGTGCCCGTGGGGTTGGCGCCATAAAGTGTGTGGCCTGTACCGCCGCAGACCCAGGTCGCCGCGAGGCCAAGGGTATCGAAGCAGTCATTCAGATTAGCTGCGGTCACTGGAGTGCCGCCGCCGGGAGTCAGCTGCATGTTGAAATTGTTCTGCGTAATATTGGTAAAGGCGCCCGTGCGGTTCCCATTGAAGTAAGCCTGCGGGGCATGAATGGCGCCGAAATTCGTCTGGTCGTAGGTCAGCGCATACCCCACGCGCAAAGCAGTCTTGCCATTGCCAAAGATGTCCCAAGCAAGGCCGGCCCGCGGGCCGAAGTTATTCATGTCTTTCTTGTATAGAGCCTTCAAGTTTGGGCCAAGACTTACCAGCCCCAGGACAGGATCAAAATTGGAACCCTGTTTGTCGGCTTCGCCCAGCGCGGAGGAGATTTCGTAGCGCAGACCATAGGAAATCGTCACATGCGGGGTAAACTTCCAATCATCCTGGAAATAGAACCCGAAGGTGTTCTGGAAGATATGGCGGTTGGTGCTGCCGATGTTCCTTACCGCGCGGTCGAAGCGCAGGGTCAGGATTTGCGCAATATCGTCGGCAGCCGAGGGGGAGTTATCAATCCCAAGTGCGGTGCGCGCACGGTTGCGGATGCTGAACGTGGAAGCGTATTGCCAGTTGCCGCCGATTTTGAAGGTGTGATTGCCCTTGATCCAAGTGAAGTGCTCGGACTGGTCAAAGGACTGGTTGGGGCGAGTGGTAATGGGGTAGCCAGCGACGCCGCCAATATAGCCGTAGCTGAGGTGGTAGGCGTAGACGTAGGGCACGCCGAAGTCCAGCGGATCGAGCGGGCCGGTATCCAATCCCAAGCTCTTGGGATCAATCTTGTTATTCACGGTAATGAGTTGCGAGAAGCGCGACCAGCCGAAGCGGCTTTCCAGGATTTTGTTGGGGGAAAGCGTGTACGTCCAGCCGACGCCCAAGAGCTGCGCGCGGGATGGCGCAATGTTGTTAAACAGATCCACCTGCGCTGGGGCCGGCAATTCATATCCGGCGACGGGAGCGGACTGGAAGCTGTCACCGATATAGTATCGGCCGGAGAGGCTGTGCTGCGTGCCCATCTTGTGGTCAAGCTTAATACTGGTGGACCAACCCTTGGCGACGTTGGGGATCTGGGCATTGATGGATCCCGCGGCGCTGACCGGGAAGAACGCCAGAAGGGCGTCCCCAGGCAACGGCGCACCTGGAAGAACACCCAACGCCGTCTCGGCAATCGCGCGGCCAGCCGCGATGTTAGCTGGAGTCGGCGTCCCAATCGTGTAGGGAGCAAGCGACCTGTTGCGCTGGCCTTCAAAAAACCCGAAGAAGAAGGTCTTGTCTTTGACAATCGGGCCGCCTACATTGCCGCCGTACTGATAGTTGTGAATCGGCGTGACGGTTTGCGTAATGGGGTTTGCGGCGCTGCCGAAGTCCGTGAGAAAAAACCCATAGACGCCGCCGTGGAGATTGTTGCCGCCACTCTTGAGCTGCACGTTGATGGCGGCGCCGCCCTTGATGCCGTATTCGGCGGAGGGCAACTGCTGCACGGTGAATTCCTGGACGGCATCGTTGGGCAGAATTGTAGCCGGCACACCGAGCACGCCGGTCTGTCCGACGAGCGAATCGCCGTAGTAACGATCGTTGTTGTACATGCCGTCGATCAGATAATTGTTGTTAAACGGACGGTTGCCATTAATGCTGACGGCGAGGAAGCCTCCGCCGGGGGAGCGCTGCACGCCGGGCGTGATGCCGAGGAGCGAGTTGAAGTCCCGGCCCACCAGCGGCAGGTCCACCACCTGCTTCTCGCTGACATAACTGTTGAGTGTGTCGTCGTATTCGATGAGCGGTGTGCTGGCCTCGACGGTAATCGTGACCGTGTGATCGCCTATCTGGAGCGCAAAGTCAGAATTGGTGATTTGGCCAGTAGCAACCTGGGCGTCGCGAACCATGGTCTTGAATCCCTGCGCCGTGACCGACAGTTTATAGGTGCCCGGCGGAAGTTCGGCCAAGCGATAGACGCCGGAGTCCGATGTGGTGACGACACGCGTCAGCTTGGTGGCGTTATTTTCCGCCGTCACCGTGGCCTTGGGAACGGCTGCGCCGCTCGGATCGGAAACTTGTCCAGTGATATCACCCGTGATTTTCTGCGCCGAAAGAGGCACGGCGCAAAGACTGAGGCAGAATACAGCGAGGACGAAATAACGCGTTACCACCTTCATGACACCCCCAGTACCCAAAGGATTCCCACTTTGGGCGCGGGCGCGTCATAGATAAGCCTTTTACTCAAGGTGGAGAACGAAGTCAAGCCATAAAACGGACATGTCGCTGCAAAGTGAGAATGTCCGGGTTGTGCAAAGTAGAAATGTCCGGTTCCATCAGGCCCGGGAGGGGCGATGGAACCGGAGCGAATCGAGTTGAGCACGCGCGAGCGGGATCGGTTGAAAGTGCTGCACGAAGTCGAGCAAGGGCAATCGTCCACGAGGGGCGCGTCGTTGACACTGCGTTTCGCCGCCGATAGAATCCAACGGAAACAGAA
>JACOSF010000151.1 GCA_016179005.1 Acidobacteriota bacterium
AGAACCACTGCCGGAGCAACGGGAATCGGGAAACCTTCGCGTAGAGCGAGTCGATGGAAACTTTTGCGACTCGTTGAAATGAAACTGGATCGCTGGTGGGCCCGCCTGGATTCGAACCAGGGACCAACGGATTATGAGTCCGCTGCTCTAACCGGCTGAGCTACGGGCCCGCGCTGAGGAAAGTCACTGATAGTATGCCACTTGCCCCGCTCGGTTGCACTAATTCACCATTGTCGTTGCACAACCGTCGCACAAACGCGCGACTTGAACGACCGCACGCTCCATTGCTTCACGCGTTCCTTTGTCGTGGTGCCGCAACGTGGTCGTGAGGTCCTTGTAGTGCTCCCTTCTAAAACTGGACAACCTTCCTAGGTATGATCAGAGCCTCCAACAGGAGGCAACATGAGCAGGTCACTACGGGAGCGAAATGCCCGAACAGAGAGGCCCCGCCCCACCGGAATGAGGCGGAACATGGGCCGGAGTTATAACCGAATGCGAACCCGACGGGCACGCATAGGATGCTGACTGCAATGCCGATCAGAGTTTTGGCGAAGCACAGGGTGGAACTCTACCGGCGTAAGTAGCGGGCAGCGACGACGCCGGGCATCTCCACAATCCGCTTTTCTTCCGCGCCGACCACGAGCCGGATGAATTGCGCCATGCTCCACGCCAGCGGCGTGGCGCTGCCGGTGCCCTCGCCAAACCGCCACTGGAATCCCGTCGGATCGGACTGATCCCACACCTGCTCCGGGATCATCCAGCTGCGGCTGGCGAAGCCCATCATGGCGCGGACATATGGATCAGCGTCTCTTCCCGCAGCCAGTTCATACTCGCCTCGCTCCCCGGTCAGGATCGGCCAGAGCCGGCCCACGCCGATCATATCCGGCGCCCACGGACCGCCGTAGGGTTTCTCGCCATAGCCGTCGTGGTTATAGCGGTACCAGCCGAAGCCGTTCGGTGTGGCGACGCGGAGCGCCGCGTCCACTACGGCCAGCGAACGCACGATGTAGGGATCGTCGGGTGGTTTGATGCCGAGCCGCACGAGTTCCAGAAAGCCGGCATCCACGACGTCGCGCTCATCCCAGGCGCCCGCTCCGTTGTTGAGCTGGAGCTGGAAGCCGTCGTCAGGGTCGGTGTTGTTGTTGATGCGCATGTAGTAGCCGTGCCCACCGCGCGAACCGGCAAGATTCTTGTCGAGCGTGCCCGTGGACGTCACCATCCACTTCTCGAGATTGGCCACCCACTCATCCGCCAGTTTCAAGTAGCGATCGGCATCGTCCGCCGCATGGTTTTTCCGGGCAATGTCCGCTGCGCAGACCAGGCCAGCGATTTCCGCAGCCATCGTCGCCGGGGAGTAGCCTTCTTCTTCCTCCCATCGCTCCTGCGCTGTGCGTGGGCCGTTCTTGACAATGAACTCGGCGGCGGGTCGAAGGTGCTTTTCCCAGGCCTCCGATTCCGTGCGGCCCAGTTGCCAGGCCAGAATAATGGGAAAGGCCTGCTCGTCCATCTGGGTGGAAGGCCACAAAGGACGCCCGTCGAGCCAACTGTTCTGCGGGAAGCTGCCGTCCGGGCTCTGCTGAACGTGGAGGAGGTAGTCGAGCGCGCGCTCGGCAGCGGCGCGGTCGCCCATGGCTAGGAACGCCGTCGCCACGTGATAGAGATCGCGCGCCCACACCATGTGATAGCCGCCGATGTTGGGCTGATCTGAAGGAGTCGCCTCTCCCCACGGGATGCTCGCGGAAGCAATCATCGCGCCGCGGTGGGTCTTGTCCTCGTGCGCCTTCAACTGCATGGCCGCCATGCGGAACTGCTTGCGGTAGGGCTCGCGCACCGTGCGCAGGCTCTCCAGGTAGCCGCTCCATCCACGCACGTAGTCCGCGCGCACGGCCGCAAAACCGCGCGCCAAGCTCGTGCGGGCATTGGCCCGTGCCTCCGCCGGGCTTTCGCCAAAGCTCAGCGCGAGCGTCCAGCTCGTGCCGCTGCCGAGCTGCGCGGTTTGGAGGAGATTGCCTTTCTCCGCGCGAGCGTAGCGCCAAGTGAGTTTCTGGTGCAGGAGCAGATCGGTCCGGCCGTCGTTTACACCCACAAAACCGTTGGCCATCCCGGCAAACGGCGGGTTCGCCGCCAGGGCGGAAGCCACTTCGCCATCCTGGGCCAGCAGCGCATCGTTTTCCAGCCAGCCGGTGTCGCCGGTGCCGGTGTTGTTCAGCGAGGGATCGTACAAGGCAAAGACGGCATAGCGGTTCGCCGCCGCGGCGGCCGCGCGGAACGTCACCTGAACCAGCACCGTGGCGCGGGCGGGGTCGGTGATGTAGGTCTTTGTCAACGTGAAGAGACCGCGCGGGTGGCGGCTGGTCTGGCGGAACACCAGCGCCGACTCATCGGCCCAAGCGGTCGTGTGTTCAAGGTCTCTCGATTCCAGCCACACGGAGCGGCCGTCGCTGATGGCGAATTCCAGCGTGCGCACGTTGGCGACATCCAGCCGCGGGTAATAGACCTCCGTCATCACGCCGCCTTGCAGCGTGAACCAGACCTTCGACTCCGGCGTCGCTGATGTCCCTACTCCGTCCTTGCCACCGGAGGTCCAGGTGGGCACGCTTCCCGGCCCGCCGGGCGCTACCTGGGCTCCGACCAGCGCAGGCAGGAGCGTCGCAAGAACGAGGAACACCACCCAGGAGAGATTGCGAAGCCTCATCAACAGCCCCCTTTCTGTGAAGAAAGTTTGCAGCGGTGGAACAATGTCTTGAGGAAGTCTGTGCTAGCTGGCCAGCCAGCTCTCAAAGAACGCGCGGGCCTTTGCGCCTTCGAAGCACCGCCGCACTGCGTCCATGACCCGCAGGCGAGGTGTCTCGCCTCGCCCGTAGAAACCGATCCAGTAAGGAACGTGCAGGTCCAGCGGTATCAGCTCCGCGCGGATTTGCAGATTGCGCACGCGGAAGAACCCCGTCTGGAAGATGAGGCGGCGGATTCTGTCCTGGAGCAGCCGCAGCGCCCGGGCTTGCGGCCGGTTCCGTGTCTCCACGCGCATCAGCTCGGTTTCCCCGGGTTTGTGCTCGAACTGGTAGAGATCGAGCGAACCGTTGACGGCGTCCAGGGCGAACCAAGAGATGCGGGGGATTGTGTCATTGACAATCTCCACCCGGTAGAGGCGGAAAGGCACATACACTTCGGAAATGGAGCGCAGCGCGCCCCAGCGCGCACGGCGCAGAAAACCGCCCCAGCCGCGCTGGAATCCTGCCACCGCTTCCGCGCGCGTGACGTTGGGCCGGAGTGTTCGGATCGTTTGCACCGCCGCTTCCACAGCCACCGCCGTCCCGCTGCCTCAGCGGAAATAAATCCACAAGCCCACCACCGTCGCCACCAGCAATGCACTGAACGCCATGTTGAGCCGGTGCTCCAGGAGTGTCTCGCTCCGCAGCGTGACCTTCCTGACCGCCACGCCGGTGGTGTCGATTTTTTCATCCACGGTCGCAAACGTCAGACCGGCCAGTTTTGCGCGCGCCGGCGCAGGTGTCAGGTAGCTCACCGCCACCAGCACGACCGTGCAAATCACGAACATCAGAATGGCGTAGTGCAGGAAGTTCATGTCCAGCA
>JACOSF010000152.1 GCA_016179005.1 Acidobacteriota bacterium
AATCGCCGGAGTTTTACAAGCACGACGCCGCGGGAAACATCACTCCACCCGTAGCGGACTGGTCGGACGTTGCGGGTCTGGACTATGCGAACCCGCGCCTGCGGGCCTACATGCTGGACATGATGAAGTACTGGCTGCGGGAATTCGACCTGGACGGATTCCGCTGCGACGTGGCGCACATGGTGCCGCGGGATTTCTGGGACCAAGCGCGCGCGGAACTGGAGAAGATCAAACCGGACATCGTGATGATTGCCGAGGCCAACAGCCCCGAGCTGCTGGAAAAGGCGTTCGACGTGGACTACGCATGGCCCTTCCACGGTGTCCTGACCGACGTGATCGAATACGGGGCGCCCGCCTACCGCATCACGGAGAACTGGGCGAATGAGCGGCACAGGTTCCCGAAAGGCGCACTGGAGATGCGCTTCTCGGACAATCACGACGAAAAGCGCGCCATCGCGCGGTTCGGGGAGCGCGGCGCGCTGGCCGCTTCGGCGCTGGTGTTCACCATGGACGGTGTCCCCATGCTGTACAACGGAATGGAGGCGGGCGACACGACCGAATCCGGCGCTCCAGCGCTGTTCGAAAAACTGCCGGTCTTCTGGCCCATCAGCGAGCGCCGTCCGGATTTCCCGCGTTTCTACTCCCAGATCATCGCGCTCCGCAAAGCGCATCCCGCCCTGCAGCAGGGCGAAACGCAGTGGATCCGGAACGCGGATCCCGCGCGCATCCTGACGTACGTCCGGCGCGGTGGCGGAGAAGAATTCTTTGTGGCCATCAACCTGTCGAATCAGCCGTTCTTCGGCACGGCGGAGGCGCCGGCCGCAAACTACGAAGATGTAACACCGGGGCTGGATCCCGCGAAGAAGCGCACCATCGCTTTGCCCATCCTCTCGCTGGACGCGTGGGAGTACCGCATCTTGCGCCGCGCGCTGTGACATGGCCGACGGAATATCGCCAGCCCGGGCGAACTATCCGGGGAGAGGCGTTTTGCCGGCCTGGCGCACATCGCCGGGGTCCTGGACGCGATGCATGAGAACAGCGGCCAGGATCAGGAAGACGCCGCCGGCAAGCACCGCGGCCATGCGGTTGTTGTTCAGCAGGCGGGCCATGATCCATCCGAAACAAAGCGAGGCAACGATTTCGGGGATCACGATGAAGAAGTTGAAAATGCCCATGTACACGCCCGTGCTGGCGCGCGGCAGGGAAGCCGCCAAAACCGCATAGGGCATGGACAGGATGCTGGCCCAGGCGATCCCCACTCCCACCATCGAGAGCAAGAGCCAAACGGGCTTGTGGATGACGGCCACCGAGAGCAGCCCCGCCGCGCCACACAGCAGACAGAGGCTGTGCGTCCACTTCCTCCCGATGGCGCGAGCGACTTCCGGAAGAAGGAATGAAAAAGCGAAGCAGACTGCCGAGTACATGGCAAAACAGATCCCGGCCCACTCCACGCCGGCGGTGTACGCGGAGGAGGTCTGATCCGGAGCGCCGAACACATTGCGGGCCACGGCCACGGGGAAGTACAGCCACATGCAGAAAAGTCCGAACCAGGAGCAGATCTGCACCCATGCCAACTGGCGCATGGTTGCGGGCATCGCCTGAATCGCGTGGAAGATCTCTCCGGCATTGGCCAGCAGCCCGCTTTTTTCCGATTTCATTTTGCGGAAAGCTTCGAGGTCTGCAGGCGGATCTTCCGGCGTGCTGATGATCGTCCAGAGAACTGCAGAGAAAAACGCGGCGGCGCCGACGTAGAAGGAAAGCCGGACCGTTGTGGGGATGGCCTGCGCCGTGGAACTGGCGTTGGCCACGTGAAACCAGTTCGTGAGCAGCCAGGGCAGGGCCGAGGCGATCACCGCGCCCAGCCCGATGAACAGGCTCTGCATGGCGAAGCCGCGCGTGCGCTGTTCCTCGGGCAGCAGGTCGGCCACAAACGCGCGGAAGGGTTCCATGCTGATGTTGATGGAGGCGTCCAGGATCCAGAGCAGCCCCGCGGCCATCCACAGAGCGGAGCTGTTGGGCATGACGATGAGCGCCAGCGAACTCAGGATCGCTCCCCCCAGGAAGTACGGGCGCCGGCGCCCCAGGCGGTTCCACGTGCGGTCGCTGGCATGACCGATGATCGGCTGCACGATCAATCCGGTAAGCGGCGCGGCAAGCCAGAGGATGGGGATTTGGTCGGCGCGCGCGCCGAGGTACTCGTAGATGGCGCTCATGTTGGCCATCTGCAAGCCCCAGCCGAACTGAATCCCCAGGAAGCCGAAACTCATGTTCCAAATCTGCCAGAAACTGCGCTTCGGAACGGCCATCAGGTTTCCTCCTGGACGCCTGCCGCCATCGGGTGCAGATGTCAGCGATCGTAGAGCATGGTCAACTGTTTGAGTTGCGCCGCGAGCTGCGGTGTCAGCATCCCGGCTTTGGTACGCCATTTCCAATTGCCACCGAGCCGGCCGGGGAGATTCATCCGCGCCTCACTGCCCAGGCCGAGCACGTCCTGCACGGGAATGAGCACGGTGTCCGCCACGGAGGCCATCACCGTTCGGATGAAGACCCAGTGGATCGGTTCGTCTTCGAACCTGAGATACGCCCTGGCGAACTCCCGCTCCTCGCGCACGTCCTCTTTGGTGCGAGTACTGTCGCCGGCGCCGGAGCCGGTCCACCAGCCCAGGGTGGTGTCGTTGTCATGGGTGCCGGTGTACGCCACGAGTTCCCGCGGATAATTGTGGGGACGAAAACTAGGGGCCTGCGGGTCCTTGCCGAACGCGAATTGCAGAACGCTCATGCCCGGAAACCCGAATTGTTTGCGGAGGGCCTCAACTTCGGGGGTAATCACACCCAGGTTCTCCGCCACGATGGGCAGGTCTCCGAGCGCCGCGCGCAACGCCGAGAAAAGATCCGCCCCCGGTCCTTTCACCCA